>JABUFB010000015.1 GCA_013314775.1 Armatimonadota bacterium
GACCGCAACAGAATGGCCTTCAGAGCGCCTGTAAACGGCTCACGTTGAGAGAAAAGGGCCCGGGCCTTCAAAAAAGACGGCCAGAGCGACGCGTAACACCCCGCCAATGGGGTTGTTCAGCGATTAGATCATTGCCATCCTGGCGGCGATTCTCTTTCCAGTCTTCGCCCGGGCAAGAGAGAAAGCGCGGCAGTCAAGTTGTGCCAGCAATCTCAAGCAGATCGGCCTTGCGGGCATGATGTACTCCCAGGACTATGATGAACGGTTCCCAATGAACCACAGCGGCGCACAGGTCAATGGGCGCTGGGTTGAGTGGTGGAGCGTGCTGCAGCCGTACGTCAACAACTGGAATGTGTTCACTTGCCCAAGTAACAGTGTGAATATTTACAACGGCGTGAACTACGGCAAGCGCGGCTGCGGCGACAGCCCCCTTGCCGGCGAGCGCAGCTCTGACTTCTGGTACGGCGCGACACGCGACCTGAAGCAACCTGCCGAGACGATTGCCTTCGCGGACTGGGGTCGCGGCAATGGTCACCGCCTGTGCCCGCATTGGCACGCGGGAACCACCTACTACGGGTATGTTCATCCCGAGATTCACAATGACGGCACCAACTACACGTTCTTCGACGGACACGTGAAGTGGATGAAGTACAGTTCCACTTACACCGGCGTCAACCTGTGGCTGTACGACAAGACGGGCGCGGTGCCCACCACGGCTCCGCCCGCCTGGCCCTGGCCGTAGTCACACCCTCCCATCTGCGCACGGGGCCGGTGTCCACGGATGCCGGCCCCGTTGTGCGACCCCGCACGGGTTGCGATCCGCATGAACGGACGCGTACGGAGGATCAGAATGATGATCTGGATCGCCCTTGCCGGCGCTTTCGGCATGTACGGACTCGTGCTCCTGACCGTGTGGGCCTTCCAGGAGAAGCTTATCTACGCCCCGACGAGAGATGTGTTCACTGATCCCGCAAAGGCCCACGGGCTGGACTTTGAGGAATTGGAGCTCGTGACTGAGGACGGGGTTCGGATCTGCGCCTGGTACACTCCGGCGGAAAACCCGCGCGCCGTCCTGCTCTTCTGCCACGGCAACGGCGGCAATCTCGCGCACCGCGTGGACGTGATCAAAGGGTATCGCGACCTGGGGTTGAGCAGCCTGCTGTTCGACTACCGGGGCTACGGCAAGAGTGAGGGCAGACCGTCCGAGCAGGGGACGTATCTCGACGCGCAGGCGGCCTGGAATCATCTGGTGGAGGAGCGCGGGATCGATCCCGGGCGAATCATCCTGGTGGGGCGGTCGCTGGGTGGGCCCATCGCCGCCCACATTGCCGCGAAGCACCGACCCGCCGGTCTGTCACTGGAGGCTGCGGCGACATCTGCCGCGGAAGCCGGGCAGCAGATGTTTCCCTTCCTGCCCGTGAGCCTGCTCCTGCGCCACCGCTACGACACCGTCGCCTGGCTGCGGGATGTGACTTGTCCTGTGATGGTCTCTCACGGGGTTCGCGACCGAGTGATCAGATTCTCCCACGGCAAGCGGCTCTACGAGCTAGCGCGTGAGCCAAAGCGTTTCCTCGAACTGCACGGGGACCACCTGGAGGCGCACCTCGACGGCACGCGGGACTACCCGGAGGCTTTGTCTCGTTTCGTGGACGATTGTGTGGGGGACGGTCAGGCTCAGATCGCGCAGGGCGCGTCGGACAACACCCGGTTATAGACCTCGACCACGCCTTCCACCATGTTGGCCACGGAGTACCGTGAAAGCAGCCGCTCGATGTCGGATTCCTCCTGTGCGCGGCGGTCCCGCGGGTCCAGGCCGGGACGATCGAGGTCGTACTCGTCCTGAGAGGCCAGTACTTCGTCCATTCCCCATGCGAACCCTTCGGCCGTTCGCACCCGCTCATCCTCGTCGCCGGACATGCCTTCCAGTTGCTGGAGTATGGCATCCGCGAAGGCCTGGCGGTCGTCGAGAGGGACAAGGGGGAGGCTGAGCGCCTGGCCGAAAACCTCGCGGATCGCGGGCAGGTCCCGGCCAACGACGCGCAGATCCCGGGCGAGAGCCTCGAGGGTGTAGGCTATACCCGCGGCGTCATCCGTCAGGGCTACGTAGACATTGCAGGTGGAGATGATGTCAAGGGTATCGGGGCGCCAGGGGAGGAAGACTGTGGAGCCGAACAGTCCGAGTTCGTGGGCAAGCGCCTGCAGGCCCTCAAGCTCCGGGCCCCCACCGAGCACGGCGAACTCAACGCTGGGAACCAGCGCACTGACCACAGCGGCAGTCTCAAGGAAATCTGCAACGGGCGCAGAGCCGTCCAGCGGGGCCGCCGTGACCACGATGGAAGTGTCCCGGTGAAGGCCCACGGAGTAGCGTTTCTCGCCTACGTCAAACAGGCTGCTTTGCCTGCGGCGCTCCACGCCCGGTGGTACCACGTACAGTCGGGCATCCAGCGCATCTTTGCGTTTCCCTGCGAACCGGATGATCTGTTCGCGCTCAGACTGCGTGGAGGCGATCACTGCGCGGCTCGCGTCCAGCGTCCGGCCCAGGGCGTTCCTCCGGGCCCGACGCTCCCGAAAGGCGCCGGAATCTCGCGGAACAACGTGGGGCGTGAAGACTAGCGGCGGAGCTGCCGATGTACTGGTCAGGCCTGTGAGAGCGAGCGCTGCCGTGGTACCGGCCGCCAATCCGTGACCGTGAACCATGACCGGCTTCGTGTTGCGCAGGAACCGGATGACCGTCTGTGTGGCCGGCGCGAGGGACCTGGGTGATAGCCCGGAGGGAAAGGGCAGGTTCACCCAGCGGATCCCCTGGTGGGACAGTTCGTCGCGGAACTGGCGACTGAGCGGTCCGACCACGTGGGCCTCAACGCGGCGCGCCTTCAGCCCCGAAGCCAGCGCGACCACGTGTCTTCGCAGCTCATCAGAGCCCTCTTCGACCAGTTGCACAATGCGCGGGCAATCCGCCATGCTCCCTCCAAAGTGGCAGAGGTTCCGCAGGCCCGCGACTACCGAAGCAGGCCGGCTGTTCAGGCGCTTGCGGGAGTATGCACCGCGCGGCAGGGGGAGTCAAGCCAATCAAGCGCGTTGCACAGGATCATCGGTTTTTCGGGATGCGTGCCTCCTCCGTGTGCGGCCAGCGTCCGGCGTCTGCGGTGCGGTGCCGTGCCGCGTGCTGTCAGGCTCCGGATGAAATAGCCTCTGGTGGAGGCCGGGGGATTGCGGCCTCAGAAATGGGTCATAAGCCCCAGAGGGGCGGTCGGACCCGATGCGAGGGGAAAGGCCTGTCGCCCCCTTTCGGGGTCAGAGTGCATCGCGTGGCGGCAGTCCGGGGGCTTCCGCCTCCGGCTATAAGCTGCCGCCCGCTTCGTGGGCGGTGAGGCAACGGCTCGGGCCGAATGGCATGCTGAACGCCAATTCGGCCCCAGCCGGCACGTATCTCACAGAACCAAGGCTCCTGGCGCGTTACCCTGAACCGAGTGCAGAGCAGGCGAACGGACGGTCGGTCTCGCCGGCTGTCGGCCCGTC
The DNA here is from genome assembly GCA_013314775.1 of Armatimonadota bacterium. Taxonomy (NCBI): domain Bacteria; kingdom Bacillati; phylum Armatimonadota; species Armatimonadota bacterium. Next base: position 3,520 of record JABUFB010000015.1, read on the forward strand.
GGACCCCAAAACAGTGGATAGACCGTGGCGGCTGTAGTAAACTGTACAGACACTTGAATTGGAGCCGGACGGCGCACGCCGTCGGCGGGTGAATGTCCCAGGAATGACTGAAGACCCCGGAACCAAGGGCAATCAATCGGCACAGGATCGCCCGCCCTCTCGGGCGGGCATGTGGGCTCGTCTGCGCGGCATGCTTGATGCCGCCATACCGCCCGCAGCCGACGAAAGCGAGGAGCTGGAGGATGTCACGGGCGGGTTGAGGCCGGAGGACCTCGCCCACCTGGCCGTCGGGGAACCGGACGACCCACTGAAGCCTGCGCAGGAGCCAGCACCGCCGCAATGGCCCGAACAGTGGAAGGCCCCGGGTGCTCCACGAAAGAGCATCCCCGCGCAGGCGAAGGACGCGAAGCCGGCCGATGATGAGCCCCCGCCGTGGCCTGAGCATTGGGGCATCATCAAGCCGCATACGCCGCGAAAGCAGCCGCCGAAGCGGCCGAAGAAAGAGGAGCGCGAGCCGGTCGCAAATCCCTGGGCCGCAGGGAATGCGGACGCCACCCCGCCTTCGGATGCTGATCCGCCGCCGTGGCCCGACCAATGGAACACAGCGTTGCCTCCGGCCGCTCGCCCGAAAAAGCAGGTTGCTGCCGCAGAGGCTCCGCCGAGGCGATCAGAACCGCCTTCGCGACCGTCCGGCCGCAAACCCCGTGTGCCGAGGTCCGAAGCAGGCGACTCATCCCCCCGCACGCCTGTGCAGGCCGATAACGACCCGCCTGCATGGCCTGCGGAATGGGCCGGCCGCTTGCCCGGTTCCACCGCGCCGGCTCCGCCGCACCCGGCCCGTCCCGCGCCAAGACGAAAGACGGCGCTGCCGGATAGCCTCCCCGAGCCCCTGGGTTGGCGCGTGCTGCGTGCGGTCTGTGACCCGGTCCTGACGACTATGGGCTTCCGCCGCCTCCGGGAATACGCGCGGGTGGATTACGTACCACCGGAACTGCGGCGCGTCCCTGATTACGATCCTGGCGCGGCCCGGCGCATCATGCCCCTGCTTGGTCTCGGACTGCTCATCGCTCTCCTGGCGCTCGGAGCGGTCTGGGCATTCAGCCTCCTGAATCCCCGTCCGAGCATTGTTGACGCCGAGAGTTCCCGGGCGCTCTTGCGTGATGCAGTGGCGAAACTGACGGCTGGCGACGTGGCCGCAGCCCGGGCTCTGCGTGACCGCATGCGGGATGTCGACCCCGACTCGGTCACCCTGAGCTATTTCGAGGGGTACTTGCTGGCCTCCGATGAGGGTATCCATCAGACGCTGGCGCGGAAGCTGGGCCAGCGCACGGGAAATCGTCGCCGCACCGTGCGCAATCTGGCCACGCTGGCGGGCTACTACGAGGCCGGTGGGGACATGCAACGCGCCGCTGACCTGCTTCTCGACGTGGTTCGGCTGGACCCCCGCAATCTCGAGGCCCGTCTGCTCGCGGCAAGCGCTCTCCTTGCGACCGGCAGGAATGAGGAGGCAATCAAGCAAGCCGATGAGCTGGACTTGCAGGGCGGCTCCTCGAGGGCATCCAGCGACATACGCGGCCAGGCCTATCTTGCGATGGGGTACCCGAAAGCCGCGCGCGATGAGTTCTCGGCGGTACTCGCCTACGATAGCGCGTCTATTAGCGCACGACTGGGGCTTGCCGATGCCTTCATCGCCGAGGGCGATTTCGCCAACGCGCTCACGGAACTCAAGCAGGTGGTCGCCCAGGATCCCAACAACGTGGAGGCGTACGCGCGACTGGGGGTCATCCACGAACAGGTTGGCGATTTTGTGAAGGCCGAACGCGTCTACCGCAAGGCCATCAAGATGGGCGAGCACCCGGGCGCTCTCAACAACCTGGCGTACCTGCTGGCCGTGAAACGCAATAAGCCCAGGGAAGCACTCCAGTATGCCCTGAGGGCCCGGGAACTGGCACCGGAAGGCGCCGCGGTCCTGGATACCCTGGGCTGGATCTACCACCTGCTTGGGCAGGCGGACCGGGCCGTGCCGCTGATCCGCGAGGCAGTCGAACGTGACCCGAAGAACCCCGAACTCCGGCTTCACCTGGCCCAGGTCCTGAACGCTTCCGGCAAGAGAGCTGAGTCGCTACGGATCTTGGAGCGACTAGCCGGTGAGAATGGGGAGACCGCCTTCCACCAAACCGCCCGGCGCATGCTCAGGGATTTGAAGGCTGCGGCCTGAGCTACGGCCGCCACTGGAGGGATTGTGATTGCGCAACTGGTCGCTGGTGCTTGCGTGCATCCTGTGTGGCGCTCTTCTCGCCCTGGGTTCCATCGTCACCTCTCTCGTTGCCGACCAGACCCAATGGGATGTCCCCGCGCTCAATTACTCGCGGGTTCCTGAGACTCTCCCGGTTGCCGCTCCTTCGCACGTCTCCGGTGACTTGTGGTCGGCGGACGGCCTCCCCATTGTAGTGGTGAGCGGATCGCCACGAGAGATGGGTCGCCGGTACGGAAAAGCAGTCGTGGACCTGATCCACAAGGGGATGAACGATTACCTGGTCAAGCGGGTCATCCAGGATCAGGGCTACAGCATGGAATACCTGCTGGAGTGCGCCCGAGCCATGCTCCCCCACATTTCGCCCGAGTACATCGAGGAGATGAAAGGCGTTGCCGAGGGCGCCGGGGTTACCTTCGACCAGGTTCTCGCGATGCATGCCCACGCGGATATCGTCCATTACGGGCACGGCTGGGGCAAGGAGAAGCGCGAGCCCGGTCAGGCGGCCGGGTGTTCCAACTTTGCGGTCTGGGGCCCACTCACCGTGGACGGAACTCTCTTCCACGGCCGGAATCTGGACTGGACCATCGGTTCGGGGGTGCAGGAAGCCGCAGTGGTCTACGTGGGCATCCCGGATAACGGCCATCCTTTCGCTCTGGTAACCTATGCCGGGATGATCGGGGCGGTCACGGGCATGAGCGCCCGTGGCATCACTTTCGGCGAGATGACCAGTCAGACCGGGGACGAGACCCTCGCGGGCGAGCCTCTCTTTATCGTCTGCCGCCGCATCCTGCAATACAGCGACGATATCGAGTCCGCGATGCGGATCGTGCGAGAGTATCCGGGCACGACGGGCTGGAACTTCGTCATTGCATCGGGGCCGGAGCACACCGCTCGGGCTTGCGAGGTGGACGCCGGAGACAGGGCTATCATGCTCCCGGGCGACCCGGGCGAGAATGACCCGCCCGTGAGCAAGGGGCACCCGAACGCCATCTACAGAACCAATCACCCCACGAGTCCGTTGATCCTCGAGAAGGTGGCCCGCAAGCACGGGATCACCAATCTCGAACTGGGCAAGGTGCTTCTGCGCAGTCTCGACACATGGCAGCGATACGAGACGCTGCGACTGTGGACCACCGAGCGATACGCGGGGAAGATCGACGAACGCGCCGCGCTGGCCATGCTCCAGAGCGAGCCGATCTCGGCGGGGAATACTTTGCACAGCGTGGTCTTTGTGCCGGAACGCTTGCGGATGTGGGTGGCCAACGCCTCCGCACTGCCCAATCCGCGCCCGGCGTGGCATGAGACCTATCACCTGATCGACCTGGGGGAACTGCTGAAGCAGGCCGGGGCGCGGTGAGGATGCGCCGATCTGGTTCGATACAGACCGGGCGGTGCGCAGGGACACCTCGACGCTTCGCGCCGGCTCAGGTCCGGCCGAGTGAGCCGCCCAGTCCCAACTCATCCACCAGGCTGTTGAACGCCTCGGGCAGGTTCGCTTCCAGGCGCATTGCTTCGCCGGTCTCCGGGTGCACGAAGGCGACCTTCCACGAATGCAGCATCTGTCCGGGCAGATCAAGCTCCCACCCACGTGCGTCAGTCCCGCCGCGATAGACACGTTCTCCGACCAGCGGGTGTCCGATGTACTCCATATGCACCCGGATTTGGTGGGTCCGGCCGGTCTCCAGCCTGACTTCGACCAGTGACACGGGGCCATCGGTGTGCTGCGCGCTGCCGAGAACGCGGTAGTGGGTGCGCGCGGGGTCGCCCGCATCCAGCACTGCCATGCGCGTCTTCCGTCCCCGGTCGCGCCCGATGGGAGCGTCCACGGTTCCCGCGTTCTCCCCAAACTGTCCCCACGCCAGGGCCAGGTATGTGCGCTTCAGTACTCCGGAATCCATCTGCCCCCGCAGGTTGCGATGCGCCGATGCAGTCTTGCTTGCGATGATGATCCCCGAGGTGTCCCGGTCCAGGCGGTGGATCAAAGCCGGCCGCCAGGCGCCCTTCGCGTAGCCCACGAGACCATTGAGGAGCGTTTCGTCGCCGGTGCCGGGCGCGGGGTGGGAAGGCATTCCGGGGGGCTTGTTGAGCGCGATGAGGGAAGTGTCCTCGAAGACGATGTCCAGGGGAATCTGCGCAGGGAACACGTCAGTCTTCGGCTCTGCGACCTCCAACAAGATCACGCTTCCAGGCTTGATCTTCATTGAAGGCTTTCCCGGGACACCGTCAACCGTGCAGTGCCCGGCACGAATGAGTGCGCCGGCCTGCGATCGCGACAGACCATCCACCAGCCCGGCAAGCGCCTGGTCTAGACGCATGCCGGCGCAATTGTCGGGTGCGACCAGGCGGTTCGGACTACTTGCGTCTGGATCGCCGGCGGCGGTGGGATGCATGGGATGCGTGCCCTTCGGATCCGGGACTGAACTCAGGCAGAGGGACGCCGGCGCTCTCGGGCTCCACCGCCATCGCGGTGATGGGATTCTCGGCCGGCAGGCGCTGCAGATAGGCGAAGATGGCCAGGCCCGCGGCAGCGATGAAAATGCAGGCCACCTGAGCCACGGACAGCGACGGGATGAGCCCGGACGCTTCCGCCGAGAAACCCAAGCGCGTGTACTCGCACAGGAAGCGGAGGACGGAGTAGAGAATCATGTACAGGGGCAGCAGCTGACCTGGGCGGTGCATGCGCGGCCAGGCCCGGACGAGGATGAAAAAGAGCAGGAGACTTCCAGCAGAGGCGTAGAGTTGGGTGGGGTGCAGGGGCTCGGTGTAGCCGGTCTCGGGCATCACAACCCCGAGGAAACTGTGTGTCGGTCCGCCGTGGCAGCACCCGTTGAGGAAGCAGCCGATCCGCGTGAGCGCGTAGCCAATGGGGATACCCGGTGTACAGATGTCAGCCAGCACCGCGAACCGGATCTTGCGGGCTCGCGCGAACCAGACGGTCGCGATGATTGCCCCGGCCAGACCGCCGTGGAATGACAGCCCGCCCTGCCAGACGTCCAGCACCGTCTCCGGGTTTTCCGCATACTCACCGAGCATCAACAATACGAACAGCAGTCGCGCGCCGACAATTGCGGAGACCAGTTGCACAAGCAGCAGGTCGAGGAGCGTCGGGATCTGCAGGCCACGGGGAGGACCGACGCGAGTCAGGTAGATGAATCCGCAGATGAACCCCACGAGCAGCATGACCCCGTAGGAGCGGATCTTGACTGGACCGAAATGGTTTACGAGCAGGAAAAGCCCCACGGACAGGACCGCGATAATCAGGCCGGTGCTCAGGAACCAGCGGGCGTCTAGAGGGGCGACGTCCCCTTCGACGCGCTCTTCGACTTTCCGCCATGCCAGCACCGCAAGCAGGAACACCGCAGCGATTACCAGCACCGCGGGCCACTGCCAGGGACCTAGCTCGACGAGAACGGAACGCATGAAGTACCAGGCTTTCGGTGACGTTCGGGTGGGTCCAGCGCTACTCCGCCGCGGGGCCGTCCGGACGCCGCAGTTCCAGGAGCATGCTGATGATGAGCAGGCCCGCTCCCACGGTAATACCAATGTCGGCCACGTTGAACACGGGCCAGACGTGGAAGTCGAGGAAATCCACAACGTGGCCGAGACGCACGCGGTCCAGCAGGTTCCCCGCCGCGCCGCCTGCAATAAGGCCGACACTGGTCAGGGCTGCCCGGTTGCTTCCCGCGAGCCGCGGGCCCCAGAGAACCAAGGCGCACAGAACTGCGGCGCTGATGACCGTCAGCACTGCGGTGTTCCCGGCGAGAATGCTGAAGGCGCCGCCGGTGTTGGTGCGGTGTGACAGGCTCATCACCGCACCGAGCACCGGGATACTTTCGCCGGGCTGAAGCTGGTCAGTGACCAGCCATTTCGTGAACTGGTCACCGACTAATACGAGACCGGCTACTCCGATGAGGAGCAGCCGGCAGCGGATCTCCCCGGTGGGGGCTGGCTCTTCGCTCATCGCGCTGACAGGCGCTCGCGGCACTTGGTGCACATTGTGGCGAAGGGCATGATGTCCAGGCGCGCCTTGGGAATATTGCACCCACAGACTTCGCAGATCCCGTAGGTGCCCTCCTCCACTCGCTTGAGCGCATTGTTGACGTTATCCAGCATCTCGCGCAGGTTCTCACTCAGCGCCATGGCTTGGGTGCGCTCCAGTGTTTCCTGTGCGGCATCACCACCCGGCTCGTCGAAGTCCTCCCCGGCAGTGTCGGAGTTCAGCGGATCCCGGCCGGACGCGCGGTCCTCGATGCGCTGCAGTTCGACCACCAGTTCATTGCGCGTTTCCTCGAGGCGTTCCCTGAATTTTTCCATGTCTAGGCTTCGCTTGCGTGCCACCTTGCTGTCCTCCTGCGATGCATCCGCCCTGGCAGCCATCGGCCCCAACCTTGAAGCAGGCGGATCGTTCCAACCCCCACGCCGTTTTCACTACTCGCACATGGGGACGCGCCAGCCACAAGCGCATCCCGAAGGGCATCTTTCCCGTCTGTGTGTTACCTAAACACGCTGCGGGCCAGAGATCAGAGATTGGCCGCGCAGCGCTCACAGATGGCTGGGTGTTCAGCGATCGTGCCAACGGTCGACGACCGGAGCCAGCATCGCTGACACTTGTCGCCGTCCGACAGGACCGCCACTGCCGAGACACCGGTATGTTCGTCAACAGGTACCGGCGCACCTTCCGCCGGGTTCAGAGAAACAGCGGATACAATGAACAGGTTCGGAAGACTCGGCCCAAAGCTCTCGAGGAACTCCAGCGCATCGGCAGTCCCGTAGAGTTCGACCCGCGCTTCCAGCGGCTTCTCCACGACCTTCTCGTTCTTCGCCTTCTCCAGCGCAGAGAGAACCACGTCTCGGATCGCGAGCAGCCTGCTCCAGCGTTCCAGCAAGGCGGTATCTTGCACCCCTTCGGCCTCGGGCCAATCGGCAAGCTGGACGCTCTCGGGCAAAGAAGGATCGAGCTTGCGGCATTCCTGCCACAGTTCCTCCGCGGTGAAGGTCAGCACCGGCGCCACCATCTTCGCCAGCGCGATGAGAATCTTCCACAGCGCCGTCTGGGCTGATCTGCGCTCCGGTGAATCGGCCTTCATAACGTACAGCGTGTCCTTGAGGGCGTCCAGGTAGAAAGCGCTCAAGTCTGTGGCGCAGTACGCGTGCAGGTCATGGTAGAACAGGTGCAAGTCCCAGTTGTCGAATGCATCTGTCATGCGCTGGACGATCTGCCCCAGTCGCGCGATCGCCCAGCGATCCACCTCGCGCATCGCATCGGGCGCGACCGAATCCTTGGCCGGGTCGAAATCCTGCAAGTTGGCCAGCATGAATCGCGCAGTATTGCGGATGCGCCGGTAGGCGTCGGCAACCTGGTTGAAGATGTCTTCGGTGCAGTACATTTTCCGCCGGAAGTCGGCGTACGTGAACCACAGGCGCAGGACATCTACCCCGTACTTCTCATAGATTTCCTGGGGCGAGATGATGTTCCCTTTGGACTTGGACATCTTCATGCCGGTCTCGTCCACGAAGAACGCGTGCCCGACCACCATCTTGAAAGGAGCGGGCCGCCCCAGTGCCACAGCTACCCACAAAGATGTCTGAAACCAGCACTGGTACTGGTCGTCGCCCTCGAGGTAGAGGTCAGCCGGGTAGCCCAGCTCGTCGTTGGCGCTCAGTACGCAGTAGTGGCTGGCACCGCTATCGAACCACACCGACATAATATCGGGCTCTTTGGTGAAGGACTGCGCGCCACATTTCGGACAGACTGTTCCGGGCGGCACAAGCTCCGCCGCCTCCCGCTCAAACCAAACGTCGGCGCCATGCTCGGCCACCAGGTCTCGCACGTGGTCCAGCGTTTGCGGGGTGATGATGGTCTCATCGCAGTCGGCACAGTAGAAGACCGGGATCGGCACGCCCCACACGCGCTGTCGGGAGATGCACCAGTCCGGCCGTGCCTCAATCATGCCGCTTATGCGGGACAGGCCCCACTTGGGCATCCACTCGCACTTCTCGACTTCGGACAGCGCCGTCTCACGCAGCTTGTCGATGTCCATGAACCACTGGCGGGTGGCGCGATAAATCACCGGCTCGTGGCAGCGCCAGCAGTGGGGATATTCATGCTCCAGGGTACCTGCGGCCAACAGAGCGCCTTTGGCAGCCAGCATGTCCATGACGATCTTGTTGGACTGGTCGCAGACCTTGCCCACCAGTTCCGGTCCGGCCTCGTCGGTGTACTTCCCATCATCATCAAGCGGGCTGATGACGTCGAGCCCGTACTTGAGCGCGGTCTGGAAGTCTTCGAGACCGTGACCCGGCGCGGTATGGACGCAACCGGTGCCCTGATCCAGCACCACGTAATCCGCAAGAACCAGCCGCGAATCCCGCCCGTAGAGCGGGTGGATAGCGATCAGGCCTTCGAGGTCCTTGCCTTGGGCGCGCCCGATGACCTTCGGGTCGGCAAGCGCGCAGCCTGCGACCGTGGCACCCATGAGTTCCGCGGCCATCACCAGAAAGCGCCGTCGGCCCTCATGCTCAGCCTGTACCAGCACGTAATCGGCGCTGGACGCCAGCGCGATCCCTGTATTGCCCGGGATTGTCCAGGGAGTCGTGGTCCAGATGACGATCTCGGCTCGCGAGCCCTCGGGGAGGGGCTGTTCCATGACGAACCGCTCGGCGGCTCCGGGCAGTTCGAAGGCCACGTAGATGGAGGGCGAGGTCTTGGTGTGGTACTCGATCTCGTCTTCCGCGAGGGCAGTGACGCACTCGGGGTGGTGGCACCAATACACCGGCCGCAACCTGCGGTTGACCAGGCCCTTGAGGGCGATCTTGCCGAATGCTTCGATCTGCCGGGCCTGGTATTCTCTGCTCAGGGTCAGGTAGGGGTGATCCCAGTCGGCGCGCACCCCCAGACGCTTGAACTGCCCGCGCTGGATGTCCACGTAGCGCAGAGCGAGTTCCCGGCACATGCGCCGCCACTCAACGGGCGATACATCGTGGCGGTCCACGTCCATCTCGCGGCGCACGGCTTGCTCGGTGGGCAGGCCCTGTGTATCCCAACCCGGAACGTAGGGGCAGTCGAACCCGCGCATCGTCTTGTACTTGATGGCGATGTCCTTGAGGATCTTGTTGAGCGCCTGGCCGAGATGGATGTTTCCGTTCGCATACGGCGGGCCATCGTGCAGAACCCACTTGGGCCGACCGACGCCCTTCTCGCGCACCTTGCGGTAGATGTCGATTTCTTCCCACCACTGAACCAGACCGGGCTCGCGCTGGGGCAGGTTAGCTTTCATTGGGAAGTCGGTTTTCAGCAGGTTGAGCGTCTCTCGGTAGTCCATGGGGCCGTCCCCAGTTCACAGGGCTGTGGGCTTATCAACGGGCAAGAACAACGGCACGCCGGCCCTGGGGCCGACCCGCCGATGCAAATCACGCAGGAAAACGTCAGGAGGCGATTCTAAGCTCTGCGGTGTGCGAAGTCAAGGCGAGTTGGGCCGCGAGTGGCAGGGCCATCGGTCGTGTGGGATGCGTGCCTGCCTCATGTGTGGCCGGCGTCCCGTGCCGGGGATGTTGGGGCCGTGGCGTGTACTGTCAGGCTCCGGAAGGAGCCGTCCGCCTGGAGTCCGCGGCGGAATCTGGAGGATTCCGTCCCCAGGAATGGGCCACAAGCGCCGGATCGGCGGCCCGCCCCGGGGCAGGGAGAACGGCCTGTCGCCCCCGTTGGGGCTCACGGCGCCATCGCGGGGCGGCAATCCGGGGGCTCCCCCCCCGGCTACAGGCTGTCGCTCGCTCCGCGGGCTGTGAGGCAACGGCTAAGGGTGAAGGGCACGCTGGAAGCGGATGCGGTCTCAGCCGGCAGGCATTCCCCAAGACCGCTGCTCGTGGGGTTGGTCGGCCAGATGCACCCGCGCGCAGCGACCGGGCTCACGGTCCGCGCCGTTACACTTTCGCCACTCTCGGACCTGGTCCGTCGTCTTCCCTTGAGTGTCCCATAGAGATATACTTGCGTGTATGCTTATCGGCAACCTGAACTCGCGCGTGTATTACGTCACTCCCGAGCAATCCGAACCGAATGGGCACCTTGTGCGCCTCGTCGATGCTGCTATCAACAGCGGTATCGGTCTCCTGCAGTTCCGCCCGAAGCGCCTGACCACCCGCCAGATGGTGGAGGAGGCTACGGTGCTGGTGTCCATGACCCGCAGGGCTCGCGTCCCGCTGATCATCAATGACCGCGTTGACCTTGCCCTCGCAGTGGGCGCAGACGGCGTTCACCTCGGCGCCGACGACATGCCGGTGGGCCATGCGCGGCGTCTTCTGGGGCCCGCGGCGATCATCGGGGCAACCTGCGTCACCCCCATGGACGCCCGTGTCGCTGAAGCAGACGGGGCGACGTATGTACTTGTGGGGCCTGTGGGCGATCTATCGGGAGAAGTCGGAGAAATGGGGCTGGAGCGGGTGCGGCAGGTGCGCAAGGCCACAGGCCTTCCCGTCTGCGTGCACGGAGATGTGACCGTCGAAGGCCTGCGCAAACTGCGGGCCCTGGGCGTGGAGATGATCTGCGTGGCTGATCTTGACGGAGAAGCCGAGATTGTCGCGCGCGCTCTTCAGGACGCCGTTGCCATGGCGTTGGAGCATCTTGCACCGCGGCATGTTGCTCCGTGAGTGCACGGGGCAGCAGCAGCGAGGGGTGGGTGGGGCCGGTGAGTTGGGACCCGATCTGCCCACGCATGCCGGCGCCTGCGGCTTACCCCACCCATTGCATTTACAGCAGGTCCCTCTGCTCCACCCATTCGCCCTTCAGGATCTTCTCTGCGCGGTCCGCGTAATTCAGCTTCTCACCGTGCGGCACAGTGCGCCAGATCAGGAACTGCTTGCGGATCCCCGACATGAACAGCGCATTGGTCTTCTTCCATGACGTGATATCCCCGGCCAGCCGCGTCAGGCGGATGTGGATCTCATAGATCTGCGAGTCGCCTGTTGGGCGGCACTCCAGCGCGAAGTCCTGGCTCACGCCCAGGTCATACGGGGCCAGCCACATGCGCAGCTTCACGGTCATGCCGGCGTCCTCGGTGTGGTCATGGTCCACCGGCTCAAGCCGCACGTCTTCGGCCAGGAACTCTCCGCCCGCGTATCCCACGTATTCATCGAAGAACTCCTTCAGGAACGCGGAAACGCCGAAAGCGTCGCGGCCGGTGACTGTGAATGGGAGCAGTACATCCATGACGTCGCCCACCGGTTCGGGCAACGACCAGCGCCGTTCGATCCCCGGTGAGGCGATCTCTGCGGCTTTCCGGCTGGGGTAGAGAGTGGACAGCAGGACTACGGCCACGATGACTATCGTCACCGCAACTGCCGACATGGACGAGTAGTTCAGCTCAAGGCCGCCGGTATTGCCGGTGACGTACAAGATCCGGGCGAAGGTCTGCCCGATGAGATAGCCGACAATCGCCCCCAGGTTCGCGAACACCGCCGCTTCGGCCAGGAACAACATTGAGATGTGGCTGGGCGCCAGACCCAGGGAGCTGAAGATTCCGATCTCCCGACTACGCTCATAGACCGATCCGAGCATGGTGTTGAGGACGATTAGCGCGGCGATGAGGATGGGGATGATCAGGCTTTCGACGCCGCTGAAGGAGGTCATGCCCACGGAGCTGAACAGGAATGTGCGGTCCCCAATCCCGGCGTAAAGGCTGAGGGCGAACCGCTTCATCATGCTTTCAACCTGCTGGGCAACATCTTCGCCTTTGTTGTAGCGAATGGCCACGGAGCGCAGGGTACCGCCGAACTCCAGCACCCGGTCATACGGCATGATGATGACCTTCTCGGGGCTGAAGTGCTTGTACTCCTGGAGAAGGGATGAGGCGCTGCTGGTGCCGAGCTGGGAACGCTGGGCCGCCTGGCGCTGGAGTTCCTTGATGATCTCCGGCCGCAGCAGCGCGTAGTTGACCGGCATCATCGGTTCGCCGTCGAGGTCCGCCATCTTGCGCATCTTCGCCTCGTCGAGCAGGCCGATGACCCGGAAGTCCGTGCCAAAAACCGTGATGCTCACCGAGCCGAGCTTGTCGGCGGTGATGCCCAGGCCCTGTGCTACGGACGTGGGAACGAGGCAGACGTTCCTCGCTCCAGGCGGGATCCATTTCCCGGCGATGGTGAATTCCTCTACGTCCATGACCTTCTTCTCATCAGCGGTCAGGCCGAGGATGCAACTGACCGAGTAACGCTTGGACGGGTCATTGGTGAGGGTCAGGTCGATGACCAGCTCTTTTTCGATGTCTGCCGACGTGTACCATGCGCGGGACGCCACCGTTGCATTGCGCGCAAACTCGTTGGCGATGATGTCGGCGGTGGGTTCCTCGAGAGACAGCCACGCGCGGTCTCGCAGCATGATCCCCGGGTACGCTGGGGCATGGGAGAGGGCGATCTTATTGGAGCGCAGGTATGACTTCACCGACGTGAAGCTCAGAACCGTGAAGGTCAGGAGCGTGAGGGTAATGGCCGTCAATGCCGTCCGGGTCTTGCGCCGCCGCATGTTCGCGATACCCAGGGCGAAGGCGGCGGTGGCGGCCGACAGCCGTCCCACGTCGGCCTCATGCACCCCGCCACGCTGCTGTTTCATGGCCTTGAGTTCCGTGTTGAACTTCATGGTCACGATGGCGATAACCAGCACGGCCAGCGCCATGATGATGAAGGACAACAGGATCACGGGTGGAGCCGTGGTGAGCGCGAAGGCCGGGTGCACCAGAGCGATCATGAAGAAGACCACGATGAACACCCCGACCGTTCCGGCGATCTGCAGGATCACGTTGCGCCCGGCAAGCAACAGGCGCTCGCCAAAGTACGCGAATGGCAGCAGGATCGCCAAGTAGAACAGCAGGCCCTTCACAACGTCCACCGCAGTCTTCTGCACTTCGGGATAGGCCCGAGACTCGTACCCCCATGCGTGTCGCCCGGCGGATATCGCCACGTCGTAGCGGCGCTCGCTCAGGGCTTTGGTCGCTTTCTCCAGCGATGCCTTCGCGAGGTCATGCAGTTCCCTGAGACGCTCGTTCTCAATCCCGTTCTTGCGCAACTTGGCCATGCGCGCTTCATCGAGCGTCCACATATCGGCCGCAACTCGGATGGGGGTGAGCGGAATGCGGGGAGTGCGCGCCGCAGGGAACCCGATGCCTTCAGGATGCTCGGGCGTAGCGTTGATCAGCACCATTCGCACGCCGAGAAGCCCCATGCCCATGGTGATCTGCAAGTCCACGGTGGGTTGGGAGTAGACCACGGCACAGGGCTCGACATACGACGGGAACTCAGCTGCCGTCGCCGCAGCCTGAGATAGCGAGTAGCCGAAGGAGATCGGCTCGCTGTAGTCGCGCGCGTCGTACACGAAGACTTTCTGCAGGGTCTGGAAGTAGCGCTCGTCCACCAGGTCATAAACGTCGGTGGGCACGCACTCGAACACAACCACAGGGCGCTTGAGACCGGCGCGCCCGTACACATCGCGCGGGTACTTGCGATCGCCATCCGGGCCCATGTCGGGAGCGCACCGGATCTGCCCGCTGTCGGGGTCGAATGCGTAGGCTTCCAGTGTCCCGCCGGCGGCGCGCTCACCGCGAAGCAGGAACTCACTGGTCTCATTGGCCATGGTCATGACCTCGGTGTGCATGCCCATCATCATGCGATACTGCCCCTGGATGAGCACCAGCGAGTACGGAACCGGGGTGTTGGGCACGAAGCTCTCGGTGCGGCGGAATTGCAGGACGGTGCCTTTCACGTCCTTCAGCTCATCCATTTTCTTGAGCGCGTTGACCCGCTTGAGGGCGTTCTCCTCAAGTGTCCTATCGCTCAGGAAGTCATAGAGCAGGCAGGACAGCAGCCGCACCTGTTTCAAGAGATTCGGCCGGTTCACCCGGTCGGGCGTGTCCAGCGGGGTGTCCACCAGGGACCTGGCATCGTTCACGGTGGCGAACACAATGCCCGGACGTCCACCGCGGATCGCCATCTCGTGGTCGAAGCCGATCTTTCCGGGGAAGAAGGTGTGCCATTCCCGGCCCTTCACCGGATTCACACCGTCCACGAAGCTTTCATCCACCACCAAGCCCAGTTCATCGCATGCGCGGGTGGCGTATTCCGTGAACTGCTTGCCGAGGGGCGAGTAGAACCGAAGCAGGTGCGACTGGTTGTAGTACCAGCCCACCTGAAACACGCCGAACATGGTGTTCTGGGTGCTCAGGTCGAGGGAGACGAACATGCTGATCTTATCGAACTCGTTCAGTCGCTTCCAGATCCGGATGTCGTTCTCCTTGCGAGCGATCTCCTGCTGCAGACGTCCCGCCCGGACCCTGGCCATCTCCGGGGCAAGCTGAAGTTGTCCGACGTTGACCAGCGGCCTTTCGTGGCGGCTTAGCGCGATGCCTTTGGCCTTTGCAATGGCCTCGCGCTCCTTCGACCGCGCGATAGCGGCGTCGATATCTGCCAGCACACGCTCGCGGTCGGCGCGCAGTGCCTCCAGCTCTCGATTGTGTTCCCGTAATCGTGGGGCGCGCTGGCGTTCGCTCGTTTTCCTCGGCTCGCGCCCCCACATACGAACGAATTCCCGCGCTCCTGCTGCCGCCTGAAAATGCCCGCTGGTCGCCAGAAACACCACACTGCGCGCGGGCGGGTCCTCAGAGAAGACCCGGGCCAGCTCCAGCAAGGTGGCTATTCCGGTGGCGTTCTCGGCGCCGGGTGAGATGGCCGGCACCACGGATATGCTGTCATAATAGGCCTGCACAATCACGGCTTCCTGGCGCAGGTCGGGGTCGGAGCCCGGCAGGATGCCGATGATGTTGCGGTTCACATTGCTACGCCAGGGCATGCGGGAAACCAATCGGCCCTCGGTGCGTCTGGACTGTACTGCGGCGATGATCTCGGTGGCGTCGTCTCCGCTCAGGTAGAAACGCGGCACGTCGACGGGGCACTGGAGGAACTTGACTTCGGCCTCGCCGCGCGTGGTGAGACCCGGCTCCACGAAAATCACGGCCGCCGCTCCCAGCAGCGGCGCATTGATCCAGTTCTGCCCGACATTGAAGTCCATGATGACAATGCTGTCTCTGACGACTTTGCCATTGAAGTCGGACAGGTTGCCAGGACCGACATAGAGGATTGGTCCAGTCACCCCGGCGCGCGCGGTCTGGCTGGTGCGCACGAGGTTCGGCCAAATGCCGGCCAGTTCGTAGCGCTTCCCGTCGACTTCCAGGAAAGCGGACTCATCCATGGGCGCGGGCAGGTCAAACTCCTGGACCATGGTCTCGAGGCCCAGGCGCTTGAACTCGGCCAGGATCATGTCGGCGGCGCGGGCATTCCCGGGATAACCGGACACCCGCGAGCCAAGATCCGCGAAATCTTCGATCCAACCGAAGATGCGGTTCTCATCGACCCGCTGGGCTCTTTCGACGTACCCGGCGCCGAATGTGGGGCACGCGGTAACCACCAGCGAGATGAGCAGGCCGAGTTCGGCTATCCAGCGCCTGCAATGTGGGATGCGTCTCATGCGCGATCTCTCCTGCGGAGCGTCTTGTGAGTCCATCCGCCGACGGAACGGCCGGCCTACGCGACATGTTCCACTTCGCCGCGCCGGCCGAGTTCCCACTCGACGACGTCTTTTCTCTTACCCGAAATGCACCGTGTAGCGGCGGTACATTTCGTTGATCAGACTTAGCCACCCCCACACGAATCCGGCCACGAAGAAGTGACCGATCACGATCCCCAGGAAGAACGGGATCAGTTGCCGGTACATCCGCATGCCGCCTAACTTGAGCACCAGCGTCTTCACAATCCAAACCAGCAGGAACGGTCCCCACAGCGGGCCACCGTAAGACGCCACCATGGCGAATCCCAGCGGGTGCAGCGGGAAGCGCAGGAAGATGCTGCGCAGCACCACCAGGATGCCCGTGACCAGCAACCCACTCACCAGCGCGCCCGTGCGCGCCTTGTCCGGCGGGGTGTGGCCCTTGAGGTACGATGCCAGCGTCTCGAACTCCTGCCGCGCCAGCGTGGTTCGGTATCCGCCCTGGGTGGTACCGCCCTCAAGAATGTTGGCCCCGTGGGTGTAATACGCGGTCAGGTGAATGTAGTACGCGAACAGCATGCCGAGAATCAGGCCCCAGGTAAGCCACGTTGACATCGTGCGCTGCTTCAGGCGGGCCTCGGTGGCGATCTTCTGACTCTCGATCTGGTACGCCATCACGGACTGGAAATATCCGCGCGAGCAGAACATCATGGTCGAGAGGATAGTCAGGTTGCTCCAGTTGCCGCCGCGTGCGAAAGGCTCCGAACCCAGTACATACAGGAGAGCGCGCTTGTGCTGGTAGAACGGGAAGAGCCAGACCATCGCCGCCCCGGCTTCGGCCCTGGCCCGTGCGTAGACAAGTCCGAACAGCAGCACCAGGCCGAAGTACAGGGTCGCCGTCCACAGCGCCATCCCTGCCTGGGTCGCGAACAGAAGCATTCCCGCAATCCCGACAACCGCCCAGATCACCGCCCACCGGTACGGCATGGGCTCTCCGGAATCGTCCAGTTCCACGGCGGTGCCCCAGGCCTTGCGCAGCGCCTGCCTCAAGTGGTCCCGGGCCACCCAGATCAGGAAGATACCCATGGCCAGGTATGATCCGGTCGCCTGCTCCTGGTCGAAGGGGAAACCCGCGATCTCGTAGCCCGCAGCGGTAGCGACCACGTTAGAGATCCGCAGGAGCAGGTAGAAGACCCAGACCGACAGGGTAATCTCCGTGGACACCAGGTACCCGAGCCCGATGTTCTCGGGCCGCCATGCGATGGACAGTGGTCGAATGGCAGACAGGGGCCGCTCGGTGAACAGGCCGCCGATGTCGTAGACTTTCCCCAGCGCCGGCACCCCTGGGTTCCATGCGTTCAGGATATTGCCGACGTTGTAGATGGCAGCCACCGCAAACCCCGCCCACATGATGGGGTTGGCGAAGAATGCCCCCACGAGTCGCCCCGTCCCCTGGTCCGAAATGTCCATTGCAAGGTGCACGATAGGGAAGGTCAGGCGCTCGCGGTCTGCCCACTGGCGGCGAAACAGGGTGATGGTGCCCAGCATCGCCAGGAACCAGGCGAGGAAGAACAGGGACCAGAAGAACAACGGCTTCACCCAGGCGGCCCACGGAACGGTCTCGGTGAGCGACGCCTCGTACATCTCCTGCACCACTCGCGGGTCCTTGGGCACCAACCAGTCAGGCTGATACTTCTGAAACTGGGCGAAGTCGTTCTCCGGCGACTCGAAATACTGCAGTGCGGTGAGGGACGGGAACAAAATACGCGCCACGCCCACGGAGGACATGGTCACCGCGACGCAGAGAAAGCAGTAGATGAACAGGATCTGGCCCTGCGACAGGTCGAGTTTGCCCCAGAATCGGCGCAATAGGGGCGCTATCAGCGACAGTACGAAAAGCACCCCGACCGCGGGCACGACCGGTACGCTCTCGCCAAGCTGGGCGCCGTGGGAGACAAGCCCGGCATGGCGCATCCACAGCACTGATCCCCAAAGCGCCAGGATGGCGAGGATCACAGCTCTCGCGGTTATGCCCTCTGCTGCCGATGCAGTAGCCTCCAGGGCTTCAGACGCCTCGCTGTCCTTCCGATTGTCCAAGCTGGTCACGGCGCGACTCCCATGCTTTTGTCGCGGCTCGCAGGAATGACTCGGCCGATCACGCCCCTGATTATTCGCTACCCAGCGCGTCATTCCCTCCCCATGCCTGGAGACGTTGACAACCCGGCAGGCTGTCTTCCATAATCTACCCCCGTGACAGTACTTGGCGCGAAGCCCTCGCGGGCACGCCGGGACATGCGCCGGCGGGGAGGTAGTCCCAGCAGCAGGAGGACCCGAGATGCCACTTTGCCCCGAATGCGGCGAAGAGGTCGCGAAGACCGATACCCACTGCATGAAATGCGGCGTGGATCTGCTTGCCGCCAAAGAGAAAGAGCGCATGATCATGCGCGAACAGAGCATCGCGGCGCGTATGGGCACCGGTCCAACGTCCGTGCCCGCAAACGCCGCTGCCGCCGGTGTGGTGGGAGTAGGGGAGAAGTCCTCAGACGAAACCCGCATCCGGGTCTTCGATAAGCAGGAAGCCGAGCGTCTTCAGCAGGAGCGCCTCACCGCCTGGGTCACATCCGGGATGGCCCTCGTGATCGGGCTGGTCCTGGTGCTTCTCGCACTCAACCGCATCAAAGCCGGGGGCGGTTTCGGCGCTGTGTGGCCTGCACTCAATCCTCAAGCCCTCCGCAACGGCGGGATGTTTGCGGTGCCCGTGATGGATACAATGATGCTGGGCATGGGTATCTGCGCGATCCTGGTGGCAATCGGCCAGTGGCGCCTTTCTGTGAGTGCCACACGGGCAATCCGCGACGTGAAGAACAATGCTAAGCCGGAGATCGCCCGGGTCAGCAGTTTCACTCTAGCCGGACTGTTTCTCCTGTGCCTCTTCTGTCCTCCGCTCGGCCTCATCATCGGCCTGGTGATGAAGTTCGGGCGCAACCCGGACCTGCGCGGGCTCGGCGGGACCATGGCGCTCGTGGCCATCGGGATCATGGTTCTGATGGGCCTGAACCTTCTTTGGAAGGTCGCGGAGAACATGAAACCCGCAACCAGCCCGAGGCCGACTTCAGGGGGATAGTCCGCCCCGTCCGTGTGTAATCAGGGACCGGCATCCGGCTTCGGGTCTCATGTTGGATGCGGCGCGTGTGCCCGAGGCGTGGGTGTATTGCGCCTCCTGGTAAACGGGTGCAGGCACGGGGCGTGTACAGGCCCCCGAAAAGCGATGCCGGTCTCCGCTTTGCCGCTTTCTTTACCCCGTCCGCCGTTGCCGTCTCCTCCCCACCCTTCCCACGCAGGACTTCCCGATCCGGCGGGGAACAAGATGCCTGAACCTCGATCTCTGGAGGCGAGAACCATGCTCAGCCGCGAACAGCGTGCCCGACTGCTATCCGTCGCCCGGGAGTCACTGCGCCACGCGGTGGGGAAGGGGCCCGCGCCGGACCTTACCACGGATGACCCCGACCTCACCCGGGACAGCGGTGCTTTCGTGACCCTGAAGATGGACGGCCACTTGCGGGGCTGCATCGGGTACATCGAACCCGTCGCCCCGCTCATTGAAACTGTGGCGCGCATGGCCCGGGCGGCGGCTCTTGAAGATCCGCGATTCGACCCGGTGGTGGCGAGCGAAGAGCCTCGCATCACCATCGAGATCTCTGTGATGTCGCCCATCGAGCCTGTCCCGGACCTGGGTCTCATCGAGGTCGGCAGGCACGGGCTTGTGGTGGAACAGGGCGGCCGCAGGGGGCTGCTCTTGCCCCAGGTGCCGGGAGAATGGGGCTGGAACCGCGAGGAGTTCCTGGCACACACCTGCATGAAAGCCGGCCTTCCGCCCGATGCTTACAAGCGCGGGGCGAAGGTCTACTGGTTCGAAGCGGAAGTGTTCGGGGAGGAGGAGTGAAAGACAGGAGGAACCGCCTGGCTTGCCCGTGAATACAGACGTCACCCCGGTGATCGGCAGAGAGCCACCTTTCACCGGGCACCAACCATACACGCGCAAAGGAGAACCGCAAGATGGCCCGTGTACCCATTGGCCTGCAGCTCTACTCGGTCCGCGAGGACTGTAAGAATGACCTGCCCGGGACCCTCGAGAAGGTCGCAAAGATGGGCTACGAAGGCGTGGAGTTTGCCGGATACTATGACTACAGCGCCTGCGACCTGCGCAAGATGCTGGACGACAACGGCCTGACCTGCTGCGGCTCGCACCTGGGCATCAACGCGTTTCTGGGTGACGAGTTCGCGAAGACCGCCGAGTTCAACGCTGTTCTCGGCAACCCCTACCTGATCTGCCCCGGGCTGCCCGGCGAGTATACCGCCAGCCGCGATGCCTGGAAAAAAACCGCCGACCTCTTCGATGAGCTGTCGGCGAAGGCGCGCCTCGTGAACGCCTGGGTGGGCTACCACAATCATCATACCGAGTTCACAGCGCTGGACGGCGAGATGCCCTGGGACACGTTTTTCGGCAACACCCCGCAGGATGTTGTGATGCAGCTTGACACCGGCAATGCCTTGCACGGGGGTGCCGACGTGACCCCCTTCATCACCCGCTACCCGGGCCGCGCCCTGACTGTACACCTCAAGCCGTACTCCACCGAGGCCGCGAAACAGGGCGAACACGCGGGGTTCCGGCCGCTGATCGGCGACGACAGTGTGCCCTGGGAGACCATCTTCAACCTGTCGGAGACCATCGGGGGAACGCGCTGGTACATCGTGGAGTACGAAAGCGATCTGTATCCGCCACTGGAGGCCGTTGAGCGGACGCTGAAGATCCTGAAGGACATGGGCAAGTAGGTTAGCGCTGCAACCGAGACAGGAACCGGGCTGCCCTGCACGATCCACCCGTGAGGTCAGCTCGGTTCCGTAGCCCTGTCTCCATGGGCAAGCCGCGAGTCAACTGGCGATTTCTGCTGCCCGTGCCAGGGGCAGCGTGAAGGTGAAGGTTGAGCCGCGCCCACGCACGCTGTCGCAGGTGATTTCGCCTCCATGTTTGTGGACGATCTCCCGGCACAGGAAGAGCCCCAAGCCGAGACCGCCTGAGACATAACCCGCTGCGCCGGACTCCCCGTGTGTGAACTTTTCGAATATCGCCTCCCGCATTTCCGGCTCCACCCCACAGCCGTTGTCGGCCACCGAGACCCTGGCTGAGTCACCGTCCGAAGACACCGTGACCTGGATCCTGCCGCCCTCGGGGGTGAACTTCACTGCATTCTCCACCAGATTGCAGACCACCTGGTCCAGGCGTGTTGCGTCTGCCCAGACGCGCGGTCTTGCTGGGGACGTCTCTACAGTGATGGTCTGATTCTTCTCTCTGGCGAGGGATACCAGCCCGCCGCAAGCCTCCCTCACCAGGGAGTTCAGGCAGAGGTCTTCGAACTGCATATTGTCCGAACCGTCTTCCATCGCGGCTGCTTCGAGGGTGCGGCCGATGAGCCGGCTGAGGCGCCTTGTCTCGCTGTCCAGGAGGCGGAGCGCCTCGGCCCTGACCTGCGGCGTGAGGTGGTCGGCCATGCGGATCAGTACCTCTGAACTGGCTCGCACACTGTGGAGCCGCCCGCGTAGTTCGTGGGTGATGACCGCCAGGCCCTCCTCTTTGACCCGAACTTTAGTGAGCACCTGAGTGATGTCCTTGCAGACGATCACCCAAGCCGACTGTCCCGTGCCAGGAGCGGCGCAGGGCACGATGAGTGTCTCAACGTCCATGGGGTTGGGGTTCTCAATGTGCAACTGTCGGGCACGTGTTCGCTCCGACTCATCCGGTCCGGTCGGGATATCCTCGAGGATGCAAGACAGCGGCTCCAGGGCGGCGGCATTGGCCGGGTCCCGTATGTTCAGCCCCACCAGCTTCGACCCATCGACGCCGAACATGTGCTCAATTCGTGGGTTCACCACCGCAATCTCGCCATTGCCCGTAATGAGCATGACGCCCTCCGTGAGGAACCGAACAATGCGGTCGCTGGTGGCCTTCTCGTGTCGAGCGACTTCGGCCATCGCATATGCAAGCCAAGCCACCACGACCGTAGCGCCCACCATCCCGGCCTGTGCGTGGAGGCGGTGGGCTTCCGGCGGCGCAGACGCGCCCAGCGCGATCATCGCGCCGCATACCAGCCCGGTTACCAGCGGAAGCTCGAACCCACTGAAGAACGCTGCGGCGAAGACGACATCCAGCAACAGGAGCAGCGAAAGGTTGTTGAAGTCCGGCCCCAGGGCCCAGACGAAGACGCTCATGAACAGGACGTCCACGCACACCATCAGCGCTGCCATGAGATGTACGCGGCCCTCGCGCCGGATCAGATGCCAGTTGAGCACGAAGTGTCCGAAAAGGACGTAAAGGCAGTAGAAGGTGATTACGGTTGCGGCAATGGGGAAGTGGGCTACCGCGGAACGGGGCAGTGTGTAGAGGGTGACGAGGAATAGTCCAACAAGGACAAGCCGGATCTTGTCTGCCTGGTCCAGTAGCCGAAACTCCAGGCTCCTGCGAGGTAGATCCATACCGTTCCCCCGACAGGCCGTAGTGTGATGTTCGCTATCGCGCAACCTGCCATTTGGGCTAACCAGGGAACAGGCTATACTGTCAACGATTGAACTTCAATAAAGAGAAAACAAGAAAAAGGGGAAATTTTGATGAACGAGCGGGGGTGTCAGCGACGTCTCCGGGGGCGAACAGCCGTCGCGCGGGTGCCGTGGAGCAAGCTCTGTTTCCCTGCGTCTACATCAATTGCGAAGGGATCTTGGGGACGAACTTCGCGTGCCCGTCAAGCCACAGGCAGTTTTTCTTGAAGTCCGGTGGACTAGCCGAGTCGTCGCCGCCGTGGAACTTGCTGTCGGCGTCGAAGAGGTACGGCACATCCGTCAGGTCGATGCCAAAGAAGACGGGATAGTCGACATGCTGGCCTTCGAAGATCTCCAGCCATTGGTAACTGGAGTATTCGGTCTTGTAGTAGTCGCTATCTGAGGGGCAGCGGAAGATCTGCTGGTTCTTCACGTACGGGTAGATGATATACGACAGGGGCAGGCGCCCCGATACTTCCACGCTTGGTTTGGGTGACGGGTAGGGCAGATAGCCATCGCTATCGGTGACGTACATGGTCATCGCCAGGCCGATCTGCTTGAGGTTCGACAGGCAGCTTGTCTTGCGCGCCTGGGCCCTGGCCCGCGCGAAGACAGGGAAGAGTATGGCGGCCAGAATCGCGATGATGGCAATGACCACCAGAAGCTCAATAAGCGTGAAACCCCTGCGGGTGTGCATAACCGTGTATCTCCAGTGCGGGTCTCCGTGCCGGCCTACCATCCGAATGAATTGAGCGCTTGCATGATGGGGCCCAGCTGCGCGCGAGTAGGCGCGGGCATGGCCATGTATCCTGCAAGCACCAGCCCCATAAAGGGCTTCACCCGGCTCTTCAACTCCGCCTGGGTCTCGGGCGTCAGGCGCTGGGTCAGCGCGGCCAGTCTCCGGATGGCGCTCGCGCCCTGGCGCACCAGTTCGCGCTGGTCCTCGGGGTCCATGTCGTTGAACATCCGCACCCCGTCCATCATGCCCTGGGCAACCCGCCCCTGCACTTCCTGCTGCAGATTGGGGACTGTGCCCTCCGCTTCTTTCATCATTCCCAGGCCGCGCCTGAACATCTTCTCCAGGTCCTCGTCCGACATCTGCTCAAGCTGCTCGATGCCCTTCTCGATATCCATCCTCTGCAGCTTATAGCCCGTGGTCAGTTCGAGTTTCGCGGCCTTCGCGACTTCTTTCAGCGCATCCTCCAGCGGCTTGCCCTCGACCTCGCAGGTCACCTTTTCCTTGCGCCACTGGTCCGTGCAGTCGACGGTTGTTCCCGTCACCTCGCTGATGTAGTCAAGCGCATCGCCAAGAACCGCATCTTCCAGTGTGATCTTCACCCACTTGTCGGAGGAGACTTTGGGCAGCAGTTCGCTGTCCCAGACCTCGTCGATGCCGCACATGATGAAGGCGCGTCGGGGTTCCTGCAGAACCGGGCGGCAGATGGCATCCATCGCCATGGTGTCGGGCACATTGAGGGTTCTATAGTATGAGCGCTCCAGCAGTTTCTGGTCCCGGCAGATGATGATCAAGCCCAGCTTCTCGCTGATATCAGCAAGGACATCGCGGAAAGGAACGCCCGAGTACTGGAGCTTGATCAGCGGGGCTTTGACAGCCTCCTGCAGCGCGGTCTGGGGCTTTTCGGCGCCCGCCGGCTCGTCAACCGGCTTCTCTGCTGGAGGAGCAGGAGCCTGTATGAGTTCTACCGTCACCCCGGCGGGGGGCTCGGTGAGCGTGTCGTCGGGGGCTTGCGCGGCGCCCTCATTCTGGGCGAGGACGGTTCCGCAGAGGGTCAGGGCGAACACGCAGAAAATGCACAATCCACGCATAATGCGGGACACCTCCCAAGTGCCTGGTGACGCGTTTATCGACGCATAACTCGCACGCCTTGTTCGCGCGCGGGCCATGCACAATCCTATGGACCTTCTGCGGCAGGAGATGTTCCGTCCCGGAATCGAGCCCCTCATTCGTCTGGGGTGGCCGCCAGTATCAGGCAACTCCCACGAACGCCCTGTAGCGGTCCAGCAGGTCGTCCGGCGGGTCGAAGGGCATGTCCACCGGTCGTGCCTCCACGGTGCTCAGGTATCCCGCAAGGATCACCGCCCATTCGTTCAGGGAGGTCGCGAGATTCGTGGGGGAAGGCTTCGCCTCGTCTTCCAGCCAGTCGAACATGGCGTTGGTCAGCCCGGCCTGGCCCTGGATGTCTTCATCCGCGTAGACGTGGTCCTGTCTGTCCAGGGTGCCATCCGGCATGGAGCGCTCGAAGCCGGCCATCCACCAGTGCCGGAAGCCGTGGGTGCCGTAGACCGCGATCCGCTTGTGCATCCAGCTTGGCCCTTCGATGAATTGCGGTGCGCCTGCTCCGGCCTGCAGCATGGCCCTCACGCCATTGGCGAATGTGATCATGAACTCGGCTGTCTTCGGGCTGGGGTGGGTGCCGTTGATGTCATCGTAACCCGCGCCCGCGCCGAAAACCGTAGTGGGTTGGGCGTAACCATTGAAGGCGAAGAGCAGGTCCAGCACATGCACTCCCTGGCCGGACATGGGTAGTACAGATGATGCGTCGATGCAGCGGACCTCGCCAATAGCGCCGCTTGCGACGTCGCCCAGGAACTCGAGGATGCGCGGATGATGGCGCAATTGATGGTTCACGGCAAACCGCGTGGATGATTCCGCTTCCAGCCTGCGCAGTGCCTTGTAGTCGGCAGCGCCGATGCAGACGGGCTTCTCCACGATGACCCCCGGGACGCCGGCTTCGGACAGCTTCGTCATCAGCGGAACGCGGAGGGTCGGGTCGGTGACGCAGTGCACCACATCGGGCTTCTCGCGCTCCAGCATCTCGTCCAGGTCGGTGTACCGGGCGGCCACACCATACGTGTCGCCGAACTGATTGAGGCGCTCGGTGTTCATGTCACACAGGGCCACGATCTCGCCCCGATCAATGAGCGAATAGGCATTTGCATGGCCGTTGGCCCGGGGGCCGCATCCCAGCATTGCGCAGCGGAAGGACATCGGAAGCTCTCCTGCACAGCGTTTTTTCCTGCAACGCGGACGGGTACTCGTCCGACGGGACACGGTTCGCCGCGGCCTGCCTGGGACCTTCCCCGGCGAACCCGGGAGGATTCAACGCGGCCCGGGGGCAATTGGCCCCGGAATACCGGCAGCGTGGGAGCGACATGACAACGCAACAAGTTGAGGCTCACAATCGCGAGGTGGCTGAACTGTGGGAGGCGTACTCCCGGGGTGAGAACGCCCGAGTGCCCATCACCATCGCCACCGACGAGTTCCTCTGGCTGAAGCTCACGGGCAACAGTTTCCGGGAGTTCTACACCGACCCGGCGATCCAGTTGCGGGTGCAACTCGAAGGAGACGCGTGGATGCGCGACGAGATCCTCCAGGACCGCGCGCTGGGGCCGCCCGATATCTGGAATGTGGTCCCCCGCTTCTGGATGGATGAACCGGAATGCTTCGGCTGTGATGTGGTGATCCAGGAGAACGACTTTGCCTGGAGCCTGCCGCTGGACATGCCGAAGACGGAGCTCCTGGCGCACCTGCGCAGTATCGACATCGAGGAGATGGTCACCGAAAGCCGCCTGTACCGGCTCTACCGCGACATGCAGGACATTGCTGCAGACATGCGGTTCCGCGATCGCCCGGTGCAGATCTTCTTCCCGGGTGGCGGCACCCACGGCATCTTCACCATTGCCGGGCGGGTCCGGGGTGCGGAGGCGCTCTGTCTGGATATGATGGAAGACCCGGATTTCGCTTTCGAGTTCATTGGGCTCATCGCGGACCTGACGCTTGAGCGCATCCGGGTCTGGCACCGGCTGGCGGAGACCGGACAGGAGTTGCCCTCGGCAGCGAGCTGGGGTACCGCCGACGATGCCCTTGAGTTCATCTCCGAGGCGGGATTCCGTCAGTTCGTCCTGCCCCACTACCAGCGGATGTTCGACGCACTCACCACTGGCGGCCGGCGCTTTCATCTGTGCGGCCGCGCGACCCAGCACTTCCGCACGCTCTACGACGACCTGGGCATGACCCACCTGGACGGACCGGGGACATTCGCCGACCACGGTCAGCTGCTGGCGGAAATGCCGAAGCTGAGCATCAGCGCCCAGTGCGACCACACGCGACTGGATCGCGGCCCGGCGGAGGACATCGACGCGATGATGCGGGAAATGCTGACCAAGTCCGCAAGGGTGCCGGGACGGTTCTGCATCATGGGTTTCCTCTTCCGGGACACCCCCTTGGAAAACGCCCGGGCGTTCTACGAGTCGGGCAAGCGGCACGGGGGGATTGGGTAGTGGGCGTGAGGCGCCCCGCGCGGAAGCATGGGGCTGGGGGCCTCGGGCCAGGCGTCCTTTCGGACGCGTCGAGCCGTCAGTCGCTAGTGGAACAGGCAATCCTGCCTGTTCGCCGTCACCGTCAACCAAACGAAGCGAGGCCAACATACATGCGCTATGCGACCGCGATCTGGAACTACGCCGAAGCCCACATTCCCCTGGTGGACCTGGTCCGTGACTTCGCCGATTACGGTTATGACACCATTTCCTTCCTGCCCTGGCAGCTCATGAACTGCGAACCCTCCCAGGTGCAGAATGTCATCAAGCTCATGGATGAGCGCGGACTTGCCGCCACGGTCCACGGCAACTTCGACACCCCGCTGGACGATGCCCGGCGGATCATCGACCTCCTGGGCGACCGCCTGCTTGCCATGACCTTCGACGCCGCCATGCGCCCGTCATCGCTGGGCATGGTATTTGATTCCACCCGAATGGCGGGGCATGTGCAGGCCCTGCTGGATATGACGCCCAATGCCAGCTTCCGGCTTGCGGTGGAGGACTACCCGCTGGATGCCCTCGCGCTGGGCTTCTACCGGGAGCATCTGGGCGAGCTGATACAAAGCGAGCGCTACGGGATGCTTGTTGACGTGGGCCACATGAACATGCGGCTTCGGGCAGGCGGGTATTTCGAGGGGCAGTCGGTGATGGATTACTTCCGGCGCCTGCCGCTGCCGGTGGTGGAAGTCCACTTGCATGACAACAACGGCCCGAAGGATGAGCACGGGCATTTCGGGCTGGGGAACATCGATTTCGGGCAGGTGGCCCAAGCGCTCAAGGCCATTGGATTTCGGGGGATATCAACCATCGAGATCGCACCCACGTTCCACGGCAGCAACCCGGCAGAATCACGCCCACGCTCGAGAGACAGCCTGGAGACGTGGAAGTGGTTGTGGGAGGGTTAGGGGAGGGGAGAGAGGGACGTGCGGGAAAGGGGTGCCACTGCTTACCGCCGGCGACCGTTCTCCGTCGCGGCGGAAGCAGCGCTTGCAACGAAGCACACCAGGGAGGCCTGGTGTGGCACCCATGCGCTTCCGCGATCTCGGTGCCGCCACGGGTTTGTGACCCGTGGCCGGCCGTCCCCTCACACCGCCCCGTGGGTGTAGATCACTTTCACGGGCGCGTCACCCGTACGCCGCGTCGAATGGGACACTCCTGGCCCCACGTACACCGCCGTCCCCGGCTTCAAGGGCAGCACTTCATCGTTCAGCTTGATCTCGCCCTCGCCGGATATGATATAGAGCGCCTCCTGGTCGTCATGCACCTGGACCTGGGAGAAATCGGTGGCGTGGTATTCGGCCACCCCGAGATTGAACCCGTTGGTGGTGGGAATCTGGTCGGTGCCCACCAGGTTCTTGCTCCAGCGGTCGGCGAAATCTGTCTGCTGCACTTCGCACTCGTGAATGGACTTCAAGTTCATCGCTCCCTGAATCGGTTCGTGCTGCAATGGCTTACGGACTGGCCAATGTACCCTGATCCGGTCCCTGCATCAAGGTCCGTCGGGCACCGGGGGATTGTAACTCGATGATATCTCCCGCGCGTGGCACGAAGACTTCGTCAAAGATGGCCCGCGCTGCTTCGGTCGCCGTCGCGTGCGAACCCTCATTGAGGTGCACCAGCGCGAGACGCCTCGCTCCGGCCTGAAGGGCTACGTTCGCGGCATCCGGGGCTCCGGAATGGGCAGCCTGGGGGTCACCGGCCGTGGATGACGGGCCGTGAGACGCCTCATGCACCAGCAATTCGCAGTTTCGCGCCAGTTCCACCAGCGCGGGGCTGAACGCCGTGTCCCCGCTGAAGACCACACTGGCCCCGGCGGGGTTCTCCAGCCTGAGGTGAACCCCCGGCACATTGTGTCGAGCGCTGGCCACCGTGACCTTGAGCCCCTCGAGATGAAATTCCTCCCCGTGTGCCAGGTCACCTGTCTCCACCGGGAAGCCAAGATGCGGGTAGCGGTCGATCTGCAGGAAGCGCCAGGCGTCCTCGACCACCCGCTCAACCTCTCCCGCCGGGCCGAAGACATGCACGCGCGGGCGGTTGGCCTGGGGAGAGTGGAGCCCTATGTGGAAGAGCAGAGAGACGAGGCCCATGAAGTGATCGTGGTGGCAGTGGGTGAGGAGCACGGCCTTGATCGACCGCGGGTCCACGCACAGGTCGGTGAGTCTGCGGGCCGCACACCAGCCGGTATCTACCAGGATTGAGTCGTTGATGCGGAAACAGGCGGTCTCGCCACCCGGCTCGGGAGTGCAGGAGGATGAGCCGAGAACCTGGATGCGCAGGGAGTGTGGGGGCATGAGAAAGACCTCCCGGGAAGTGCCACGGAACGCAGTGGGCCCCGCGCTGAAGCACGGGTCTGCGGGCCTTCGGCCATCCGTCTTTCGGACGGAACGTCAGTGGCTACAGACCGAGCCACTTGAGCCATCATCCCGACTCCAGCCAGCCCGTCACGCAGTAGTACACAATCGGGGTGAGCACTGACACCAATACCACCGGCACGATCCCCTGCGCCAGCGTATGTCTATTGCGGCGCATGCGCGCCCAGAAGACCACGGGAAGCGCCAGGCCGAGCCAGAGGAACTGCAGCGATCCCACCATAGTCAGGCCGAGAATGCACCCGGCAAGGGTAGCCGCGTGGATACTGGCTTTCCAGGCAAGGGTCACCACCGTGAGCACCATGCCGTTGACCATGAAGGCCGCCCCGAGCGCAATCAACTCCGTCGGCGCGCCCGCAGCGCGTAGAGCAACGAGACCACATGCAGCGCTCACAAGGGCGCCGATGAAAGGGATCGTGCGCTGTTCTCGCAAGGCCACGTGCATGTCGGTGACGCGTCCGGTTCGCCACAGGAGGAAAACTATCAGGAAGGGGATGACGGCGGTGGACAGGCCAGTGATGCCGCCCCAGATGATAATATCCAGCCACGTCGGGTGCAGGAGCCACGCAACCGCCAGCGCCGTCAAGCCGGCGACAAGGAACGGGCTTGTCACCGCGGAGACCGCAAAGGCGAACCGGTCCAGCCGCCCGCCGGGCGCGACCGCCGGTTTTCCATTTCCTTGCATCTCGGGCGCCGCGGATTGCCGGTCGTCCAAGGCTCACTCTCCGGTCAGCCAGAACTCGGTGACAGCCACGTGCTTCATGTGGGTGCGCTGGTAGGTGTAGATCATGTGCAGGCGCCCGCCGTGGCCCTGAATGATGGCCGGGTAGGAGAATTCGCCCTCTTCGCTTTCGATAGTCTTGCGGATGGGCCACGTCTTGCCCTCGTCACGGGAGAGAGCGAGGGTAAGCGGAGTCCGGGCGGTTCGCGAGTCATTGAACAGCAGGGCGAGGTTGCCGTCATCCAAAAGGACCAGGTCCGCGGCAGAGTTGGGATTAGGCAGGCCGGTGGGTTCGCAGGGAGACCAGGTCTCGCCGCGGTCCGTGGACACACTGCGCCACAGTACGCGCTGATCGATGTTCTCTTCGGGTGCGCCACTGCGCAGGTACGCTTCGATCGCACCGTCCCGCCGCACGAACAGCGAGGGCTGGATCACCGCGCACGGGCCTTCCATGAGCCCTGACTGCCGCCAGGTGATGCACTCATCGTCGCTGATAAGGCAGAAGCCTTTCCAGGTCTGTTCATCGTAGCAGGGCAGAAGCGTGCGGCCGTCATCCAGGCGGATGGCTTTGTTGCGAACCATCCACCCCTGGTTCGGGGCCATCTGGACGGCCGGCTCCCACGTGCGTCCTTCGTCCTCGGACTTCATGCTGTAGAGATAGACGCTGTCCCAGCCGATTGGCTCCGCGCCGGCCTCCTTGCGGGTACCGTCGGCGTTCCACTTCGGGTTATGCTGGGTGGCATAGAAGAGCCAGACATGCCCGTAGTGATCGACGTGCAGGACCGGATTGCCGTCGGACCACCCTGGATTATCCACAACCACAGAGACATCCTGCCAGCCATCGATCTCATTCGCCAGGCGGGCGGTGAGAATCGCCGAATCGGGATGCCCTTCAAAGGTCCCGGCGTAGAAAGCTGCCAGATACTCGCCGCTTGGGAGTTCAACGATGGTCCCGGCGTGACACCGGGGACGGCCCTGCAAAGTGTCATAAAGAAATCGCGCTTTGTACATCGCCGATTCGTCCTCGCTTGTCGCGTGCCACGTAGCATGCTACAATTCGGCTCCGCGCCGATTGCCGCGCGGGAGCCCGGAATGGATGCTTGCGGTGACATTATACCCCACAGCGGCGGGCTTGCGAAAGGACGATCCACCTTGCTCAGAACCCTCACTGTTTCACTGCGGGCAACCGCCATTGAGCGCGGAACCTGGGTCACAGTCGCCGCAGTCTGCGGCCTGGCGCTGGCCACTGCTCTTGCGGCCCAGGTGCGCCTGCATCTGCCATTTTCGCCGGTTCCTGTGACCCTCCAGACTTTCGTGGTCCTGCTCGGAGGGGCCATTCTGGGCGCCAGAGCGGCAGTAGCGGGGCAGGTTCTGTATCTTGGCCTCGGCGTCGCGGGTGCGCCGGTGTTTGCAGGCGGGCCCACACTTCTGACTATCCCCACCGCCGGGTATCTCGCGGCCTTTCCGGTGGCGGCGTGGATCGTGGGTGTTGCGGCGGCCCGTGAGTCCCGGACCGCGCTCCCCCTGGGCCTGCTGGCGGCGACCACGCTGATCTATCTGTTCGGGTCAGCATGGCTCGCGGCTTGGACAGGGCAGCCTTTCGCGAAAGCGCTGGCGCTCGGTGCGTTGCCCTTCATCCCCGGGGATTTGATGAAACTGGTCGCGGTGATGGGTCTGGCAAGGCTGGGTCGCAAGGGGTTTCTCGCCTGCAGGGGTGAGTAAGGGTGCAGCGAGGTGATGAGACGGTCAGTGGCGGCCGATGTGTCCGGCCCATGCGATGAGGTCCCCGCCCCACGGGTTCAGACGGCGGACGTCATGACTCGGCCGACCAGGTGCCCGCATCGCGCATCACATCGCTTGCCGAAAACCCGTTGTCATGCTATATTATCGTCAATACCAAACGGCAGCGAAGGGGACGAGTACCCGCCGAACGCCCTTTGAGCGAGCCGGGGACGGTGCGAGCCCGGCAGGAAACCCGGCGGGGAATATCACCCCTGAGCCGCGGACCCAACGAGACGGACACGAACAGCCGCTCCAGTAGGCTCCGCCGGAGGCTTGCTCCGTTATCAAACAGACGGCATCGGCCAGCTCGGCCCGTGCCGGACGAGGGGATGCGCAGGTGTTAGCCTGCGCCATCAAGCAGAGTGGTACCGCGAGCCTTCATGGCCCGTCTCTGTCGCAGGGACGGGCTTTTGCTTTGCGGTCCAACTTTCACCCCGCGCGCTGCCGAACACAGGAGCAAGGGGAAACACAATGAGCAGACAGGTACTGATCTACGACACCACGCTGCGCGACGGTTGTCAGGGCGAAGGAGTGGCCTTTAGCGTCGAAGACAAGCTGCGGGTAGCCCACAGACTGGATGACCTCGGCGTGGCATTCATCGAGGGCGGCTGGCCCAACGAGACCAACCCGCGAGACCGCGAGTTTTTCCAGCGCGCGAAAGGGGATACCTGGAAGCATGCGAAGATAGCGGCTTTCGGCAGCACCCGGCGCGGCGGGATCAAGCCCGAGGAAGACTCCAATCTCAATGAGCTTATCGCTTCGGGCGCGCCGGTCGTCACCATCTTTGGCAAGTCCTGGGACATGCACGCGACCGATGTCCTGCGGGTGAGTCTTGAAGAGAACCTGGCAATGATCCAGGACTCGGTGGCTTATCTCAAAGCTCATGTGCCTCAGGTTATCTTCGACGGCGAGCATTTTTTCGATGGCTATCTCGCCAACCCCGAGTACGCGATGAAGACCCTGGAGGCCGCGGTTCGCGGTGGCGCTGATGCTCTGTGTCTCTGCGACACCAACGGCGGCAGGCTGCCCCACCAGATCGCGGAGATTTGCCAGGTCGTGCTGAAGCAGGCGTCCGTGCCGGTAGGCATTCACTGTCACAATGACAGCGGCACAGCGGTGGCCAGCACACTCGCGGCGGTCATCGCCGGTTGCTCCCAGGTGCAAGGGACGATGAACGGCTATGGAGAGCGGGCCGGGAATGCCAACCTATGCGAGGTCATCCCGAACCTCGAGCTCAAACTGGACATCCGTTGCCTGCCCGAGGGCAGTCTGCGGGATCTCAAGCCTGCCTCGCGGTACATAAGTGAACTGGCGAACTTGCCGCATTACCACCGCCAGGCATACGTGGGGGACTCGGCTTTCGCGCACAAAGGCGGCATGCATGTGAACGCGGTGCTCAAACGGGCGGATTCTTTCGAGCATATCGATCCGGAACTGGTGGGCAATGAACGGCGGATTCTGGTGAGCGATGTAGCCGGCAGCAGCACGGTGGTCAGCAAGCTGCGCAAGCTCTGGCCCGACCTGGACCGCCGCGACCCGCTGGTGGGCGAAGTGCTCACGAAGATGAAGGACCTGGAAAATCGCGGGTACGAGTTCGAGGCCGCGGAGGGGTCCTTCGCGCTGCTTGCCATGGAACTAAGGGGCGAGCGCAAGGACCTGTTCACGCTCCACGGTTTCCGGGTCTTGTCCGGCAAACATGAAGAAGGCACTGAGCCTTTCGCCGAGGCGACCGTGGAAATTGACGTGGATGGCGAACATTTCCACACCGCTGCCAAAGGAACCGGCCCGGTGCACGCGCTTGACCTTGCTCTGCGCAAGGCTCTGCGCGAGAAGTACCCGAAAGTGGATCAGCTTGAGCTGATCGACTACAAGGTGCGCGTGCTGGAGGGCACCCACGGCACGGCAACCGGCGTCCGCGTCATCATCCTGACCACCGACGGCAAGGAGACATGGGGCACGGTGGGGGTGCACGAGAACATTATCGAGGCAAGCTGGCAGGCGCTGGTGGACAGTATCGCCTACGGCCTGCAGCGAAACGGCGGACACAAGCCGCAGTAGCTGCTGCCCAGATATCGAGCGGAACCGGGGACGGGCGCACGGCGGAACGCGCGCAGTCCCCGGTTTGTGATTCGGGTGCTCAAGCTCGCGCGGCTGCATACCTGATGGGTGTGCACGCCTTCGCGCCGTTCCTTGCTACTCGCGAACAGACTGGCTAACATAATCCAACCCGTTAGCGGGCACTCGATCCCACACCCGGAGGGTACGGCTTCATGGAGTCGGCGCGCGGGACGAAGCCGCACATTGCAGCGCGTCTCGCCACATCCTCCGGGCTGTGGCTTTTCCTGATGTTCCTGTGCCTGTATGCCCTGACGAACCGCGGGAACATCTGGTCCAGCGATGCCGCGATGCGTCTTGGAATGGCGCGTCACCTGCTGGATACCGGGACGGTGGGTGTGCCGGGCGATCTGAAGCCTCACCTTCGGGTGCACGGGGGGAAGCTGGTCTGGGGACTCGGGCACCCGCTGGTCCTGTCCCCGGCGGTTCTGGTGGGGCGTGGGTTCGGTCCCGTGGCCAGTCGGTTCCTGGGCCCGGATGCGGACGAAAAGCTGGGGGAGATCCTCGCCAGCTTCAGCAGCGTTCCGCTGGGCGCTCTGGGCGTCCTTCTGGTGTACCTTGTCGGCCGGGGGCTGGGTTACCGGCGCGAGGTGTCGGTCGCCGCGGCCATGGCGCTGGGTGTGGCGACAACCTGGTGGCCGTACACTCAGGATGCCTTCTACGAGCCGCTGCAGGGGGTCTGCCTGGTGGCAGGGCTGCTCCTGCTTCTCAAGGCCGGCAAGGACCGCAGCGCACGGGTAGCCCTCGCGGCCGGTTTCTGCTTCGGGTTTGCGGTCTTGACCAAGCTCACAAATCTCGCCATCGCGGCGCCCCTGGTGCTTGCGCTGGCCTCAAAGGATCGCAAGCGGAACAGGCGTCCCGGCCGGTGGGTTCTCGTTCTGTGCGTTTTTCTGGGCGCCCTGCCTCTGCTGGCACTGAACGGCTGGAGCGATTATGTCCGGTACGGAACGGCCTTCCCCTCCGCCGCCGAGCGTCATCCGAAGTACGAGGGCGCTCTCCAGCACGGAGATATCCTGCCGGGAGTGATCTCCCTCGCGACGGGCCTGACCGAAGGCCTCCTGTGGTATGCCCCGCCGGTGCTTGCGGCGCTGTTTTTCCTGCCGGGCGTGGGAAAGAGGAACCGCGCAGCGTGTATCGGGGTGATGCTGGCGGTTCTCGTGGGGATTCTGCTCACGGCGCGGCTGGATGACGTGGGGCTTCGCGGCGCCTGTTGGGGACCGCGGTATCTGGTGCCCCTCTTCCCGCTGGCTGCGCTGGGGTTCCTTCCCTGGTTCGAGGCCGTGGCGGCACGCGGGAAACGGCTCGCGCGGGCAATGACCGGCCTGCTGCTTGCCGTGTCAGTCGCCGTGCAGTTGCTGGCGGTCAGCGTCCACTATCAGCGCTACTATGCCGAGCGAGCCGACCTGCCCGATAGCGTTCGGGGGAGCCTGCCGTACACGTTCCCGCTGGCGCGACAGCCGGTGTATCTTGGAAAAGTGCTGGCTGGAATGGTCCGCGGAGACCCACACCGGATGCAGGGGGAGGCGCTTGCAGTGGAAGAGGACGACCTGATCGCCGGCTCACGAGCGGTGAATGTGCTCAACTTCTGGTGGGTGCTCGCTTATTACCAGGGCGTGCCCAAGGTCCTTCTTGCCTTGGTGGTGGCTTCTCTGGCGACGCTGATCTTTCTGAGCGCCCGGGTGCTCCTGCTGCCCGGTCACCCTCGGGGAGCCCGCGGGGCAGAAGGTGAGACGGTGTTGGCAGACGAACCCTCGTGAAAATGGGCCTGAATGGCCCGCGCTGGTGCTTTACCCGAACCGCCAATCCCTATCGGGAGTTCACGCATGTCAAGCTCACAACGCCATCCCTTCCTGGCCGAGCCGCTCCCCTGGCATTTCCCGCTGGTGCACACTCACCACGGGATGCCCCTGAGCAACGGGACCTTCGGCGCCCTCATCTGGGGCGGCGGCCAGGACCTGCGCATCACGGTGAACCGGGCTGATTACTGGGACCACCGTGGCGGGGTCGTTTGGACCGAAGAGGCCACCTATCAGAACCTCAAGACCTGGCTGGAAACAGGTGACGAGGAGAATTTGCGCCGAGTGT
Organism: Armatimonadota bacterium; assembly: GCA_013314775.1. NCBI lineage: Bacteria > Bacillati > Armatimonadota > Armatimonadota bacterium. The sequence continues at coordinate 39,297 of JABUFB010000015.1, forward strand.
TCGAAGGTGAACGCACTTCGGGCGACGACGAACCAGCCCGGCCCACACGCCTGCCCATGGGCCGCGTCGATCTGCGCCTACCGGCGGGCTCGCGGCTGAAGATCGGGCACCTGGACCTTTCCACCTCGGAAGCCTGCATCGAAGCGATGCCCGAAGGGAATGTGCGAGGGGTGCTGGTGCGGCACGATCCCGTGCTGGCGCTGGTGATCGAGGACATGCAGGTCACTGCGTCATCGAGGCCTCCCGATGCGCAAGCCGTGATCGAACATTTCCGCAAGTACGGCTTCCCGCCGGCCGAAGTCTTTGATGATGAAGATCGTGGCGGGTGGGTGCAGGAGTGCCCTGGCGAGCCGGCTATGTGCGTGGCCTGGCGCATGTGGAGACGCAACGGGCACACCGAGATGTTCATCACCAGCGTTTACGGAGACTCGGCCCGGGAGGCGCGGCAGAACGCAGAGCGCAGCCTGGAGGAACACGCGGAGGCGGGCTTCCGTCAGTGCGCGGAGCGGACCGCGAACTGGTGGTCGGGGTACTGGGCGCGCATTGCGGCGCTTGACCTGCCCAGCCGCGATGACCTCCTTCTGTACTACCTGGGCATGTACAAGCTAGCGGGGCTCTCCGTCCCCGGCAGTCCGGCGGCCACGCTCCAAGGCCCCTGGGTCGAAGAGTACTGCATGCCCCCGTGGTCCAGCGATTACCACTTCAACATCAATGTGCAGGAGTGCTATTGGCCGGCGTACGCGGGCAATTACCTGCCCAGTCTGGAGCCTTTGTGGGAGATGCTCGCCAGCTGGGAGCCGCGACTGCGCGAGAATGCCCGGGTGTTCGCGGGTGTTCCCGACGGCCTGCAGCTGCCGCACGCGGTGGATGACCGCTGCACCTGCATGGGCGGCTTCTGGACGGGTTCCGTGGACCACGGGTCCACCATGTGGACCGGGCAACTCATGTGGCTGCGCTGGCGCTACAGCATGGACCGCGACTTTCTGGCAAAGACCGCCTATCCCTTTATCAAGGGCGCAATGCGGGTCTACGAGGCCATGCTTGAGGAGACACAGGACGGCTGGCGCCTGCCGGTGAGTGTGTCGCCCGAGTTCGGCGGGGCCAATCTCAACGCGTGGGGGGCTAACTCCAGCTTCCAGCTTGCGAACATCCACTTCGCATGCCGAGCTCTCATCGAGGCCTCGGAAATCCTCGGCGTTGACGAGGCTGACCGGGCACGCTGGAAGGACATCGCCGCGCGCTTGCCTGAAGCCTGCACGAGCCCGGATGGTCGCGAACTGTGGCTGTGGGAGGGCCAGCCTCTGACCGAGAGCCACCGGCATCACTCGCACCTCGCCGGGTTGTACCCCTTCGACATCTTCGACTATTTCGGCAAAGCCGAGCACCGGGCGCTGATCGACGCCTCACTGGCGACTCTCACTCGGCAGGGAATGGGCTTGTGGACGGGCTGGTGCATGCCCTGGGCGGCAATCCTGTATGCCCGCACCGGGAACGGCGAAATGGCCCAGGTGCTCCTGGATACATTCCGGCGGGTATTCATGAACCCAGGTTATGCGACGGGGCATGACGCGCGGTTCCGAGGCTTCACGGTGATGGCCGGGCGACCGGAGATCATGCAGATCGAGGCCTCCATGGGGGCCGCCGCGGCAGTGCTGGAATTGGTGGTCCAGTGCGCGCAGGGTGTGGTTCGGGTGTTCGGTGCAGTGCCCAACTGGTGGCGCGATGTGAGCTTTCAGGGCGTCCGAGCAGAGGGCGCGTTCCTTGTTTCCGGGCGCATGCGCGACGGCGTCATCGAGGAGATCCGGCTGCTTAGCGAAGCCGGTGCACCCCTCAAGCTCGCCAATCCGTGGGGTGGCCCCTGTCGCGTGCAGACCTCCCGCGGCCAGACGAGAACGCCGGAAGGCACCATCATCGCCATAGAGACCGAACCGGGTGAGGAGATCGTGGTCACACCTTTCCAATAGTCGACAGGAGGCGTGGGGCATGAGAACTCTCGTCTGTTTTTGCGCAGCGCTCACCGTTGCTGTGGTGGTGATCCCGGCGCAGGCGCAGGAGTCCATGCCGTACGCGCTCTTGAGCCGGGGCACGTCGCTGGTCCCCTTCCGGCCCGTTTTCGAGTATCTGGGAGCGACGGTGGACTACGTGGACGGCAAGGCCACAGCAACCCGGCGCGGGACCATCGTGGAACTCACCGTGGGCAGCAAGATCGCCCGGATAGGCGGCAAGCCGGTCCGCCTTAGCACCGCTCCGCGAATCGTCGACTACACTCTGTACGTGCCTCTGCGGTTTGTCTCGGAGGCCCTTGGGGCAGAGGTGGAGTACGCCGGGGATGGCCGGTCCGTGCACATCACCGCGCCCGGAAAGCCTTCGTGGGGGCTGGTGGTGGTGAAGGACAAGGGTGCCTGGCGCACCTACCAGGGCCCCTGGTTCGACATCGACTACCCCGCGGGCTTCTCCGTCTCCGGTGACACCTTCGATCTGGACCCCAGGGGGCGCCTCTATTCGGACGCCGCACTGTTCCTGTCGCCTGGCGGGGCACCCGTGCAGTTCTACGTCTACTCGCCCCAGTGGAGCGGCAAGTCGGAGTGGGCGCAGCCGCGCGCAGACGAGAAGCTGGGTGAGGTCCGCACAGAGCGCCGCGGCTCGAAGACCGTCACATGGACCAGCGTAACCGGGCCCGGAGGGTACACCCGCGCATGGGTAGAGACCGTCGACGAGATGACCAACACGAACCATGTCTTCGGCATCAAGTACCGGAACCAGGCGGCTTACAGCAAATACAAAGCGAAGTACCTGGAGTTCAAGGAGTCGCTGGTCCAGTACGCGGACTAGGCCTGCCGTACTGGGGAGCGCGACGGTTGCCGGAACCAACTGCTGCCCTTCACTCGGGCTGTGCCGGAAATGGAGCGTTCGATGGGCGTATCTGGCCGGGGATTCGGCGGCGATGGTACTGACCGATACTATCCTTGGGGGACAGGTGGGAATACACCGATTGACTTTTTCTCAAGATACTGTCTAGGATAGGTCAAGTAAGGCTCACGAATGGGTGAAGGGGCGCGATCCGGGTTCCAGTCTGACGTTGCTGGGCCTCGGACCCTCCCCATCGTTGGCTCGGGGGGCTTGCGTGTGGCCGTGTCGGGCCGGCCGCAAGGGAGGCTTGTCTGAAATGTCGCTCTGGTACCTGTTCCTGGATTGGCTGTCGTACAACCCCGGTCTCCATGGGATGGTGTTGATCGGGATCGGCATCATGTCGCTGGGACTTGTGCTCGGGCTCGCAGGTGGGCCCGCCAAGGGCTCTGGCGGCGTGATGTACGGGATGATGGGCGTTGGTGCCGCCCTGGCTGCGGGAGCGTATCTCGCGGCTAATTACTACTACTTCTGAACTGAGAAAAGCTCAGCCAGGAGGGTCTGCGCGGGGAGTTGGCGCAGGCCTGTTCTGGCGTCTTCGCGTTTGACCGTCGATGCGCCAGACCACGGGAGGCCATCATGCCTGACAAGCCCGTCCGCATCATCCTGGACACCGACATCGGCGGCGACATCGACGACCTGTATGCCCTGTATTTCGCGCTGTTTGACCCACGCATTGAGCTCCTTGCCGTGACCACGGCGTACGGCGACACCCAGTGGAAAGCGAAGCTGGTTGCCAAGGCTCTGCGAAAGGCAGGGCGAACGAACATCCCTATCGGCGCGGGGATAGGGGTGCCGCAGGCCCGGGTTGCGCTGGGCGAACTGGCCCCAGGCAGCCATATGGGCAAGGGCTACTGCACTTTCGTTACCGAACAAGACCCCGAGTTCAGCCGGGAGTTCCCGCCGGCGATCCAGGTAATGAAGCAAGTCCTGCGCGAGAGCGATGGACCGCTGGCCATCGTCTGCATTGGCGCGGCCAGCAATGTGGCCGAAGCAGTGCTCATGCCGGAGACAGACCTGCGAGCGAAGATCAGCCAGACCGCCTTGATGGCCGGCGAGACCCGGCGCATGTTCCGCGAGTACAACGTGGTATGCGATCCAGACGCATGTGAGATCGTGCTCAACTGCGGCATTCCCAGCTTTCTGGGGACCTTTGACGTTACCGCCCGGCTGCGACTGACCATGGACGACGTGCGCCGGGAGTTCGCGGACCAGACCAATCCCGTGTACGAAACCCTTGTCGCCTGCAGCGAGCTTTGGGGCCCCCATCGCGGACACAAGCAGGGGCCGGTATTGTACGATCTCGTGCCGCTCCTGTGGCTCGCGGACCCGGATTGCATCGCCACCTGCAAGTCAACGGTTCACGTGGAATTGCGCGGGACGTACACTCGCGGGATGACGGTGCGCACGGCGGAAGACGGCCTTGTAACAGAGTCCGTGGACATCGATGCGGCCGCGCGGATGGCCGAGGTCCTGAGCGTCCTGCACGCGGGCGCGAAGTCCGTGGCAACCGGGTAGAGACACCACACAGCGAGGCGGAAAATGACCCCTGAACTGATCGCGGACTATCAGTGCGTCTGTGGCGAGGGCCCGATGTGGCATCCCCTGGAGAAGCGGGTGTACTGGGTGGACATCCCGGCCGGCAAGCTATTCCGGTACGACCCGGCCACTGGGAAGCACGAGCAGTGCTATCAGGATGTGGCCATCGGAGGGTTCACGGTGCAAGCTGACGGCGCGCTCCTGCTCTTCATGGACAAGGGCATGGTGAAGATCTGGCGCGAGGGAAGTGTGGAGAGCATCCTGGACGGCTTGCCCGGGGAAGAGGACTCGCGGTTCAATGACGTGATCGCTGACCCCGAGGGCCGGGTGTTCTGTGGCACCATGGCGTCACCCAACCACCTGGGGCGGCTTTACCGGCTGGACCTGAACGGCACTATCACCCAATTGCTGGACGGCATCGGCTGCTCCAATGGGATGGGGTTCACGCCCGACCGCAAGCAGATGTATTACACGGATTCGCCGCTGCGAGAGATATCGGTCTTCGACTATGACCAGTCCACTGGGGAGATCACTAACCGCCAGGTCTTCGTGAAGACCGAGGGCGAAGGCGCACCGGACGGCATGACAGTGGATGCGGAAGGCTGTGTCTGGTCGGCGCGATGGGATGGCGGGTGCCTGGTGCGGTACTCGCCGGACGGGCAGGAGCTGCAGCGGGTGAGCTTCCCGGCGAAAAAGGTCTCCAGCGTGGTTTTCGGGGGCGAGGATTACACGGACATATACGTGACCACCGCCGGAGGAGACAACAAACCGGACGAGGGTGAAGGTGCCGGCGCGTTGTTTCGGGTGAATCTCGGCATAAGAGGCGTGCCGGAGTTCTTGTCGAGGGTGGGGTTATAGGCGGATCGATCGAAAGAACCCGGGGATTGTCATTTCTGCGCACCCGCCTGCGCGATGGGTGACTGTCCCCGGTTGCGAAAGTCGCTGCTGATTTGGATGACGAACAACTGGCGGGTGAGACGCCCGCCCCGCGCGGAGGGTAACCGGCCCCGCGCCCTCAGTAGTGGACGTCCGGCTCTCGGACCGGCAGTGGGTCCTGAGACCTGGCCAGGCGGTCCATGAGCAGCTCTTCCATCTCGCGCCGCCGGGGCAGGTAGCCCGGGTCCGCCCAGAGGTTGTGGAACTCCCCTGGGTCCTCGCGCAGGTCGTACAATTCCCCATGCGGATAGTCCACGTAGTGGATCAGCTTCCAGTCATCGGTCCGCACCCCGATCTGCCAGATCAGGTTCGGATCGAGACCCCGTGCCAGCAGGTCTGGGGCATGGCGCTCCTGCACCAGGACGGAGTCTCGGCCGCAATCGGGTGCGGATCCCGTGAGCATCGGCGCCAGCGAACGGCCCTGAACCCCGGCGGGTTGCGGTGCCCCACACAAATCGAGAATCGTGGGCATGATGTCCACGCCCTCGATTAGCCCGCGACTGCGCGCTCCGGCAAGACCGCCTGGAACCCGCCAGATCATGGGCACATTGATCACCTGGTCGAACAGGAATGGGCCATGGCGCCACTGGTAATGGTCATTGAGCGAAAGGCCGTGGTCCGCAGTGAAAAGGACGATGGTATTGTCCAGCACTCCCGCAGTCTCCAGGGCGCCCATGAGCCTCGCGAACTGCCGGTCGATGAAGGCGAGTTGGTCGTAGTAACTCGCCAGATAGCGCTGGAGCGTGGCATTATCAGGGTGGCGGTTACGCGCCAGGTAGCCTTCATAACATTCCCGGTAGAACGGTGGCTTCAGGTCCAGGTCCCCGGGGCGCATTTCGGGCACCGGCATGTCCGCGGGGTCGAACAAGCCCATGTAGTTTTCCGGCGGCGTGCAGGGCGGGCTGAGCTCGTGATATGAACAGGAGCAGAAGAAGGGTCTTCCTGCCGCCACCTGGCGCTGTATGAAATCGATGGCCTGGTCGGTGATCCACTGCAGGTCGTGGAGTTCCTCGGGCATGCGATCACGGGCGCGGGCACGCTGCTCGAGTTCCGGGCGGTTGTCGCGGATGAAATCGATGTACTCCTGCCCGATGTGGTTCTCGGACAGATGTACCTCCTGGAAACCGTAGTACGGCTCCCGCGACGTGTCGATGCGCGGCGACAGGCCTCCGAACTGCTGGACGTATGGTTGCTGGGGCTGGAAATGCACCTTCCCGCTGGCGCAGGTGGCGTAACCGTGCGCCCCGAGCACTTCGGGCAGGGTGGTCTCGGATCGGCGCAGGGGCACGCCATTGGCCCAGGTACCGTGGATATGGGGGTACCGCCCCGTGAATATCGAGCTTCGGGTGGGCATGCAGACGGAATGGGTGCAGAAGGCACGTTCGCAGATCACGCCCTGACTCGCAAAGGCATCTATCGCGGGTGTGCGGGCGATGGGGCTGCCCGCGCAGCCAAGGGCATCGGCGCGGTGGCCGTCGGTAATGAACATGAGAACATTGGGGGCGGGCATGAAGCAGGTCCTTTCCGCGAATGTCCAAGGTTCGAAAGCCGACGCATGTCCTGTCGCAGGTAATTTTCCCCCTAAGACTGCACGACCTTCTCGGATCTTGCGCAGATGGGGAGGTGCCTGAGAAGACTGCTGCGAACGGAATGTCATCCGGAGGTGCGCTATGCGCAGGCTTACCCTAATATCTCTCATATGCACCCTTGGCATGATGATTGCGGGGCAGTGTTGTTGGGCTCAAACGCCGGAGGGTGATCCAGGTCCGAAGGTGCCCATTGCCGGCCCGCCGCCGCCGGACGAGGGGCTCCCTCCATTGCCCGATGAAATGCGCCAGAAGGCGGCCCTGCAGATGATGGTCGTGGTAGTGGTGGCGCTTGTGGTCATCGTTCTCCTTCTGCACATTTTCGGCAAGCGAATGAAGCTCGCGACGCCACCGGCGACTCCCGAACAAGAGCTTACCGAAAGGGTCGACAGAGCGCTGCGGGAGCGTGATGCGAACTCCGGCGAGGGCGAGACGCGGGGCATGTGAACTGAGTTGTGGAAAAGTGGTGAGAAGCGAAACTCAACGGCACCGCGCGTGTCTATGAATCACGAGATCAGGGTAGCCGGTTGTTGGTGGCTTCTGGTCGGTGGACGCCGGTCTGCCGAATTGCCGGGCCAGACCGGGATTGGGGCGAAAGAGAGCAGAAATGTCGACCTGTCCACATCCGTATGACCTGCAGAGCCTGGTAGACGGCGCTCTGGGGCCGCGGGAACTACGCCAGGTTGTAGAGCATCTGGCCCAGTGCGAAGCCTGCTCCGCGCGGGTACGTGACTTGGAGCGCCTTCACGAATTGTTGCTCGAGCGCAGAGTCTCCGCGCCCGAGGGCCTTTTGGATCGCATACTGGACCTGTTGCGCACCGTGATCCCCGTCCGGAAGCTGACCTGCCGGCAGGCGCTGGAACTGGCCTCCCAGTACATCGATGATGAACTGAACGAACTGGAGCGCGAGACCCTCGAAGCCCACCTGTTCGCATGTGATGACTGTTTCTACGAGTATGTGACAATGCGCACGGCGGCGGAAGCCATGCGCAGTGCTCCCGCGGTTGTACCTGCCGAAGGCCTGAAGGACCGTATTCTGGCGGCAGTTGGTCAGGAAGCGGCCGGCCCGGCGCCTGCCCCTGCTGTGGTGGAGTTCCCGGCTTGGCGCGTGCGCAGGGTTCTCGCTCCGGCTGCAGCGATAGCGGCGGTTGCGCTGCTGACCTTCGGGGTCTTCATGGCAATGAACAGTCCCACGAGCGAACCCGCGGCCCATGTTGCGAGCGTCTCGGCGGTTCGTCCTGTGACGTCCGAGCCGATGCTTGATGCGACCGCCGACGAGAGCGCGGCACCCATCGAGACACGGGACGAAACCGGAGATGTGGCCGGTGAGGCCGCGCTTGCGGACGCAGGTACGGTCCCGGAGGATGAGGCTGCGGCCGAGGACAAGACGCAGGAAAGCGAAGGTCTGACCAGCGAAGCGCTTGATGCTGCCGAGAGCTCTCCGCGATATGCCGAGGTGCTGGAGGCGGCGGGTCATTCGGTGAGGGCCGCACGGACCGAGCGGCCCGTTTCCCGGACCACTCCGGAAAAGCCGCGACCGGCCGCGGGAACTACTCCGGCGCCGACAAGCCGCCCTGTTCGGGTTATCGAGCCGCCCGAGATCGCCATGGTTCCGCCTGCTGGTGAGCACCGGGGCGCGGGTCTGCGCACCTCGGAGCGCACCGCGCGGCGCACGGTGAGCCGGGGCAGTGAAGCCGGGGTCGGTGGCGAGATGCCCGCGCCGCCCATGCCTGTAGATATGGGCACCGGAGTGGCCGCTATCCGTCCGCTCCCGCCGTCCGGTGGATCCCCCACGACCCTTCGACCGGGCGCTGAAGGAATGCTGGCCACGGCCCACCCGCTGACACGTCCCGCGCAGCGCCCGGTCATTGCAGCGCGGCCCGCTGAAGAGCGGTACGAGGAGACGCCCGAGAGCGCCCTGGCGCATCGTAGTCTTGTGGCGACAGTGGGAACTTCCAGTCGCACCGTCTACAGCGCCCGTGACACGGAAGAAGTGGGAGCGCGGCTGCGCGAGAGCAGCGAGAAGATCAACCGCGAGATCAGCCGGGATCGGCGCGCAACCTCTGCGCCTGGTGTTGACCTGGACGAGTAGCGGCGGCAAAATAGCTGTACCCACGGCGCCTTCGACGGTTTGCGGTCGAGGGCGCCGTTTCATTTGTGCCGCCGGAGCAGGGAACCCGCGCGGGCTCCGGCAAGTCCACATTCCAGCGAATGGTCACGGGGGCCGTCCTTGCGCCGATCCGGGGCCGGTATGCGATGCATTTCGAGGTCGCCCATGAGCAAGCCACGTCTCGCCGCGCTTTTTCTTATTGCCCTCGGCGTACTGGCCGGATGCACCACCTGCGGCGGCGGCAGTTCCGCAGTGACACCTCCCCCTCCACCTCCTGTGGAGCGCCCCGAGTTCGACCGCAGCCTGGCGTTCTCGGCCCTGACCGCCCAGTGCGATTTCGGGCCGCGCGAACCCGGGTCGCAGGGTCACGAGGACTGCAGGGCGTGGCTCGTGCAACAACTCACCGCAGTTGCTGACAGTGTCGTGACCCAGGACTTCACGTCGCGCACACCCATGGGAGGGCCGTATCAGTTTCAGAACATCCTGGGCCTGTTCGGGACGGGCCAGCCAGGAAGTCCGCTGCTTCTCGGGGCACACTGGGACACCCGTCCGGTGGCTGACCAGGACCCAAACCCCGCAAACCGGAACACCCCGATCCTCGGAGCGAACGATGGCGCCTCCGGCGTGGCAGTGCTGCTGGAACTGGGCCGGCTGATGAAGCACCAACCCCCCCCGCGCCCGGTGATTGTCGCGTTCTTCGACGCCGAGGATTCCGGCGTCGGCGGAACCACGACTTTCCCTCATCAAGGGTTCTGCATTGGTTCGGAATACCTGGCATCTCACTGGCCCGCAAACGTCGCGCGGCCCGGCGAGATGATCCTGCTGGATATCGTGGGTACCGACCAGCTCAACAACCCCCGCCTCCAGAAAGACGGGAGCACGGGCGGGCCGGAGTTCAGGCTGGAAGGCAACTCCTTGCGGTCCAATCCCTCGCTGGTGAACGCCATCTGGTCGGCGGCGGAACAGCGGGGGCACAAGGCCTTCAAGCGCGTGACCGGCCAGACGATTACCGACGACCATGTGCCCTTCATCAACCGGGGCATCCCGGCGGTGGACATCATCCATTTCGTGCCGGCGGAGTGGCATACGGTGGACGACACTCCGGAGCACTGCTCGGCAGACACACTATACCAGGTGGGAGACACGCTTGTTGATGTGATCTGGTAGGCATACGTGGGCGTGAACCATGAAGCTCATTGACCGATACATCCTGGGCGAAATGGTGGGGCCGGCGCTTGCCGCGCTGGCGGCTTTCGTGGTGCTCATCACCGGGCATGTACTGTACACCGTGGTCGATGTAGTCGCCGGCAAGGGTGTGCCTGTGGCGAGTATTGTCAAGTTCGCTGCCCTGAAGGCCCCGGATGCGGCGATTCTTGCCATGCCGGTAGCGGCGCTTCTGGGGTGCTCGCTGGCCCTGAACCGCCTGGCTTCGGACCATGAACTGATCCCCATGCTCACTTCGGGTATCAGCGGCGTGCGGCTCATGGCCCCGGCGCTCGTGCTTGGGGTTGTGGCAACCTGTGCGTCTTTCGCGCTGAAAGAGTATGCAGTACCCCGCGCGGACCAGGAAGCTCAGCGTCTGATGAGCTCGATCCTCGTCCAGCAGAAGACCCTGGCGTTCAAGCCCGGGCAGTTCGTGGAAGCCGGTAACCAGTGGATATTCGTTGCGCAGGATGTAGATAATGACCGGGACACGCTCAAGGGCCTGCTGGGGTTCATGAAGCGGCCGGACCAGCCGCCCTGGGTGGTGTATGCCCCGGAAGCGAGATTCTCGGGCAGGCGGCTGGTGGCCAACAACGCCCGGTTCCACGGCGTCACCTGGCCTGACTCGCTGGACTCCCTGTCGGGTGACCTGGATGTGGACCTGACGGAAGTCAGCGGGGCGTCGTTCAGCGGAGAACGCATGGAAAACCGCAGCCTTCGGCGTCTGCTGGAACTGCGGCGGCAGGTCGCCGCAGGTGGACCGACTGCAACCCGGGAATATGACCTGGAGATTCACGGGCGGCTCTCGCTGATTTCGGCCTGCCTCGTATTCTCGCTGCTGGCAGCGCCGGTTGCGCTGCGGTTCGGTAGAGGTCAGAGTCTGGCAGGGGTCTTGTCGACGCTTATTGTCGCTTTCGTTTACTATGTGGTGATGATGGGGATGCGTATTCTCGGCGGCAACGGCGTCTTGCCGGTGCCTTTGGCTGCGTGGGCCGAGAATGCCGTGGTGCTGGTTCTGTCCCTGTGGGGGATGCGACGCTTTTGATGATGCCGGGTCAGACTTCCGCGCTGCTCACCCGGGTCTCGCCGCGACTCGCCGCCCCCGTTCGTCTGCCGCGATAGATGTCGTTCACATCCTCGGGGATCATCGCACTCGCTTCGGCACTTCGCTGCACGACCCGAGCCCACGTGTTTGATTGGTGCGCATGTCAGGGTCTCTCGGCAGGGCAATCCGGGTGGGGCTGCTTTTGGTCGCGTCTCTGGACGCGGCTTGCGGCATATGCTGGTCGCAGGACGAGCCGGGGCAGGCTCCGCCTCCGATCCAACGCCTCCCGGAGTTGACACCGGACGAGGGGGATGGCTCTCCGCCGCCTGCAGGCCCTGACGGCAGGCCTCCTTCTCCCAATGCTCCGCTGCCCGGATTGCCCCCACAAGCGGGGCAGTCCGTCGCTTCCCCGACGGATGGCTCGCTGCAGCCGCCTCCCGGGGACGGGTTCAATTTCCGCGCGGACAAGGCCCGGATGGAGCGGGACGGCACCCGCATCCAGGGCAATGTAGAAATCGTCGGCAAGGACTTCCGGGCCACGGCGGATACCGCGGTCATTGACGCCGACCAGATATGGGTCGAACTCACCGGCAAGGTGGTTGTCGGCTCGGAGCATATGCGCACCACCGCAACCAGCGTGGCGATCAATGTCGAGACCAATGACTGGCGGGTGAAAAGCGGGCGGACCGAGATACGGCCAGGGTTCTTCGACGGCACGGTTGCCGAACCAATCTACGTCAGTGCGGCGGAGATCGAGACCCCCCCAGACCGCGACATCATCGAGGCTTTCGGCGCAATGGCCACAAGCTGCAACAAGCTCCATCCCCACTTCGGGCTCCAGTCAGACTACGTCCGAGTGGTCCCGGACCAGAAGATACTCTTCCGCAAGCCCGCGCTTTACGTCTCAGGCAACCGCGTGTTCAAGTACCCCTTCGACCTGGTGTTGTCCCTCAAACGCAAGGACAACCGGCTGATCCCGGTCATCGGCGAAAACACAGTAGAGGGCAAGTTCGCCAAGTTCGCCTACTCGTACCTGATGAACGAAGCGAATAATGGCATCCTGCGGCTGCACCTGACGGAGAGGCGAGGCACCGGCTACGGCGTGGATCATTTCGTGGATACTAAAGACCACACCGCAGAGGTGGTTTTCTTCATCGAGCCCAGTGAAGATGCCCTGGTGTCGCGGGTGAGCCACCGATGGCAGATCGACGACACGTACACCTGGGACCTCCGCTCCAATCTTCAGGAGAATAGCGGGTACTACGGAACCTCGGAGACGCTCTCCAACGACTGGAGCCTCACGCGGCGCGAGCCGGGAGCGGACACCACCCTCGGCGTGCGACATTCGATGAACTCCAGCAGCAGTTTTCGGTCCCGGCGGCTCGACGGCAGCCTGTCACACCGACAGCAGAACGGCCCGAACACGAGCTGGGATTTCCGTGCGAACCTCCAGGAAAACCGCCGTTCGGCGTCGGATCCGCTGGACAAGGAGTTCACCTATGCCTTCGAGTTCCAGAACCGGCGGGAGAAGTACGATTGGAGCTTCCTGATGGACGATCGGTTCGACACAGACCGTGACAGCTACACCGGCGATGACACTTACCGCTCGCTGAATCGCCTGCCGGAACTGCGCTTGCGGACGGACACGGATCGGTTGAAAGGGTGGAAGCCGTTGGGGCGAGTCTCCACCCGGGCGAGCTTCGAAGTGGCACATTATACGCAAGACCCCGATGATATTGAGGTCAGCCGGGCAGCGGCGAAACTGGATTTCGGCGGCTCCACACGCAGGCTCACCGGCGACACCACGATTCGCACCGCCGGACGGTATTACCAAGCCTTCTACGATGAGGGCAGCGCGGCGTATCTCGCGGCTATTGACACCGAAATCCGGCAAAATGATGGGAAGCGCTGGACCGCACGCTACCGGTTCAACTGGGCGGCTCCTCAGGGGTACTCACCGCTGCGTCTGGACTACTGGGGGCGTAACCGGGATGCCAGTTTCCAGCTCACCCATGTGGCGCCGAACCGGTCACGACTTGATTTCAGCACCGGCTATGACGCAGTCCTGGACCGCTGGCGCACGGCGCTGGTGCAGTACGAACTGATGACCTCGCGCAACTCAAAGCTGTCGCTGGATACCGGGTACGACATCGAGCAGTCCGAATGGCGCGATCTGCAGGCGAGGTGGGTATTGGTCGAGCCGCGGCGGCTTTACCTTGGGCTGGGGGCGCAGTATGACATTGAGGACGGCAAGCTGAAGCAGGGGAGCATCGACCTGGACTGGGACATCGACAGGCGAACGCAGCTTGAATTCCTTGGGCGCTACAGCGGCTTCACCCACAAGATCGACCAGATGGACGTCCGCCTTACGCGGGACCTGCATTGCTGGCAGGGCTCGATCTCGTACAGCGAACCGGATGGCGAGTGGCAGATCAACCTGGGCATCAAGGCCTTCCCGTCACTGCAGGCTAACTTTGGCAGCACGCGTGGAGCCCAGTTCCAGAGCGGCTCGGGGAGTTATTACTAAGGCGAACCGGCGTTGTCACGGTGTGGCGAGAAGGAAACTGGAGACCGTCATTCCGGCGCGGGTTCCGGCGCTACGCGATGTCCACGATCAGCACCTCCGGCTCGCGGTCTGCGGCCAGGGCCACTATCTCCCCGTGGGCGTTTGAGACCACGCTGCATCCACCAAATGTGTATCCCGTCCATGGCCCGTGGCCGATGATCCCTACGCAGTCCGTCCCCACCACCGGGCAACCCACTCGCAGCGCTGCATTCGTCACGACTTCAGCCAGCTTCTCGGAATGTTCCGGCCACTGGTGGGGTTCAGCAGCCCAGCCGTACGGGACCAGGAGAAGGTCGGGTTTGAGCGATGCCATCCGATCCAGGACAGGGGAGAGAAATGTATCTGCGCAGATGAGCAAGCCCACTGTGCCGAACTCGGTTTCCGCCACCTGGATGTCGGCGATGCTGCCGCGGGTGTAGGGCGGCGTCAAAAGGTGGGTGAGGGTGTTGATCTTCCGGTGCTTCAGGATGATCTCGCCCTCGGGTGAGACAAGGACCGCGCTGTCGTACAGGTCGGCGCCGGACTTCTCCGCAAGCCCTGCACAGATGAACATGGAAAGCTCGCGGGCGCGCTCAGCGAGGTGATCAGTCCAGGCGCCGGGGATTGCGGGAGCGCGGTGGTAGGCGTCCGGGTTTACCCAGCCCAGAAATGCGGTTTCGGGGAAACACGCAAGGCGCGCGCCTGCCGCATGGGCCTGGATGAGCGCGCGATCCATGCGGTGCATGTTGCCCTCAAGGTCACTGGGGAGGCATAGGATCTGGCAGACGGCGGCTATCATGGCAGGCTTCCGTTTGGGCGTATCGGATATGGGACGGCGACGGCGGTCTCATCCCCGCGTTCCGTGGCCGGAACGCTTCCTCATCTCCCTCGCCGCGATGGCGGTTGGGATGATGGGGGAGCTACGACACACGCCGCGCCTCATCAGCGCAGGGGCCACAGGACGACGAGCACATCCATGGACGTCGCCACCAGCCAGTGCAGGAGCCACGTGCCCACGAAGGAGCGGCCGCGGTAGGCCATGAGGCCGAGGGCGATGCCGCAAATGATGGATGACCAGGCCTCCGCTTCAATCTTCGGATAGTGCATCATCGCGAAGGGAATGGTCTGCACCAGGATGGCGGTGCCCGGCCCCAGTCGTGGCGCCAGGGCGAACAGCATGAACCCGCGGAAGAACCACTCCCACGCGAAGAAATAGACCAGCCATCCGCCTGCGGACAAGAGCAGGTAGCCTGCGTGAATCCGGGCCAGGCTGAACCGCGGGTAGTACATGGCGAATCCGGGGTCGCGGGAGACGAGAATAATCAGCGGAGCCATCCCGACAAAGAAGACAGCGAAATAGCGCCCCCACGTGGAAAAGTCGCCCCACTGCAGGCCGTAGCGCGTCAGCGGCTCTTTCCAGCCAAAGCGGATGATGAGGGCCGGGACGCAGAACAGCACCAGGAAGTTGACGCCGAACCAGACGAACAGGCCCCAGTCAGCGTCCATGTTGCGCGGGCGGCCGTGGAAGAAGACGAGGCTCAGTCCGACCGCGGCGTAAAACAGGCACACGGCCTCGCGCGCCTGGTCGGCATCGCGGAGCAGGCCAAGGCGCGCGAGGAGGGGTTCGCGTGGTGTTGGCCGGTCGACGGGAACCTGCGGCGGGTCCTGGCTCATGGGGCCTGCCAGACCTCCAGACCCCGGAAGTCAAACCCGAAGCTGATGATGCGGCCGCCGGCGGCTTCGAGGGCCCGGGAAACTGCGGCTTCGGCGTCATCCGCGCACAAGAATAGCAGACAGCCTCCACCGCCCGCTCCGCAGACCTTTGCAGCCACCGCACCGGCGTTGATGCCCGCGTCGCGCAATGCCTGGAGACGCTCGGTGACCACGCCGGGGGCGAGCATTGACCGGGCCTGCCATTCCTCTTCGAGTAGCTCACCCAGCCACGCGATATCTGCGCCGATCAGAGCGCGACGGATGTCCATGGCAACGCGCTTCACCGTGCGTAAGGCTCCGCAGACCACAGGGTCATTGGACTCATAGGCGGAGATCATGCGCTGATTCGTGTCTCCGCTCAGACGCGACTGCCCCGAATAGCACAGCAGCAGGTGCTTGTGGAGTTCCAGGCGTACTTCAGGCCGCAACTCCAGGGGCTCCACGATCACCCGGTGCTCATCGTAGAACTCCATGTAGTTGAAGCCGCCCACTGCCGCCGCGTACTGGTCCTGCTTCCCACCGACGATGCCCAGATCGTGCTCGAGATTGCAGGCCATTTCGGCGATCTCAAAGCGGCTCAGGCACTGGCGGCGATTGTCTGTTGCCGATGCCTTGAGCCGGTCCAGCAGGCCCAGCAGCGCCACGCCCACCGATGCCGACGAGCCCGTGCCGGAACCTGGAGGCGCGTCGCAGCGTACGTTCACGCAGATCCCGCCCGGCAAGTCCAGGGCGCGAATGGCAGCCTTTAGCAAGTCCAGATTGCCGTCATACTCAAGCTCGCGGATGTTCGCGGCCTCGACGAACTGTTCGAGGTCCTGGGAGACGATCCGGAAGCCGTTGCCCTCGCAGCGTGTGAGGGAGCAGTAGGCATAGCGATCGATTGCGGCGCTCACCACCGCGCCGCCCTCGCGCTTGCGGAAGGAGGGCAGGTCCGTGGTGCCGCCTGCGAAGTCGATTCGTGTGGGTGCGCGGGCGCGTATTGGCATCGATCCGATCTCCTGAATTGCTCCGGCAATGGGTTGCAGAGGGGGCAGATTGCCTTCGTCCTCTCGACCCGTGGAGATCCCCAACATTCCGTGGGAAATCCGGGGACCACTACTTGAGCTTGTATGTCAGGCCGATCCACTGGGTCCGGTCTGAATTGGGGACTGTGTTTCCATACCACAGACGGTAGCCGACGCCAATGCGTTCGCTGGCCTGGTAATCCACGTTGACGTCCCAGGAGTAGCGGAAGCGGTCTTCGCGCAGGCGCACGCTTCCCAGGGCGCCGTATTCGCCCTTGGGCCCGGTCCGCACCTTCCACTGGCTGCCGATTTGCTTCTCGAAGCCGACCTCGAAGCCGATGTCGCCCACCCAGCTCTCGCCGGTCTGGATGTCTTTGCTCACGCCCGCAGTGGCCTCGAAGAAGCCGTAACGCCTTTTCTGGCGGAATCCGGCGGCGACAAGCGTGTGGACGCTGTCGAGGCTGTGGTCGCCCTCAGTCTGGATCAGGTAAACCGGGGACCACTTGCGCAGGACTTTGCCGTAATCCGTGTCCAGCAGGCGCGTGCCTGTGCGCAGGCGGTCCAGTTTGGCCGTATCGCTCTTGGAGTAGTCGGAATCGAGAGTGAATTGGAAAGTGCGGTCCCACATCTCGCGGTCCCAGCCTCCGTCGAGGCTCCATGATAGCGTGGTATTGGTGTCTCCGCCGCCTTTGGTCTCGGTGGCGCTGAGAAGGATCTGGAACTTGCTGGTGTTCCAGTCCGCCTGGGAAATTGCCGCTACGGCCATGAGCGCGAAAGACAATTTGGCGGTTCGCAGTGCCCCGTTGCTCATGCAATTCCTCCCTGCTTTCGGCTGCTCCGACGACACCAGTTCGCCCCGCGCATCGGAGGGACCTTCCCGGTGAGATGTGTGGGAGGGGGGCCTGGCTTCCGGGGAGACGTGGGAACTGACTCCAAGAATTGTTGCTTGCACCACACAATATCCCGTGCAGATTTGAGCTAAAGAACTAATCCGCTGTATTTTGCTTGATTTTGCTTGACAGCTACCCCGAACTGCGCTACTATGCAGGGGTACGGGGCTGGGCAGATTGCTCAGGAGCCGTCGGCAGAGGGAGAAACCACAGGGAGGAAAAGCGGTGTCTGAGCCCGTCGGGGCGTTCTCGCGGAAACTGGACACCAATTGGCGGGTAGCGATGCCCGAGCCGCTGCTAGACATCTACCCCCGTAAGCTCGTCCTCTGCCGTGGCTTCGACCGATCGATCCGCATCTATCGGACGGACAAGTGGGAGAAGTTCGAGGCTGAACTGCAGAAGCTCAACTTGAACAATCCCAAGCACGCCAAGTACGCCCGTTTCTTTCGCTCAATGGCCCAGACCATCCAGCTTGACACGAACAACCGCTTCCGCTTTTCGGACCCCCTGATGCAATGGGCCGGTCTCGGGGAGAACAACCGGAACGTGGTGATCTACGACGCGGGCGAGTACCTCGAGTGCTGGGAAGAGGAATGGTGGATCCAGTTCAGTCGCGCGGAGGCCGAGGAGATCAAAGAACTGGCGCAGGAGATATACGGGGGTGCGCCGGCCACCTCCCATGAGCAGGGAATCGATCCGACACAAGCCGGTCCTGGTCAGTGAGGTCCTGCGGCACCTTCAGCCGCAGCCGGGCAAGACGATCCTTGACCTGACGCTCGGATCGGGCGGGCACGCCAAGCACATCCTGGAGCATGGTGCGGCTGTCATCGGTGTTGACCGGGACAGGGAAGCGCTGGAGAGGGCTCGGGGAGTGCTGGCCGAGTACGGCGATCGAGTGACGTATGTGTGGGGGAGGATGTCACAGGCGAGGGAGTTGTTGGGGGGGCTCGGGATTTCCTCGGTGGATGGTTGCCTGATCGACGTGGGAATCTCGATGGATCAGATGTTTGATATGGACCGCGGGTTCAGCGCAGCGAGTACGACGTCGCTGGACATGAGGCAGGATAGATCAGAAGCAGGGTCGTTGACGGCGTACAGGATTGTGAATGAGTACCTTGAAAGCAGCCTCAACCGAGTACTGTCCGTCGTTGGGCGAGGGCGGGAGGCACGCGCGGTGGCAAGGCGCATCGTGCGAGCGCGGCAAAAACGCCCCATCCAGTCCACGGCGCAGCTGGCAGAGGTAATCACCTCGGCGATGGGGCCCGCGGCCAAACCGATGGATGCCGCGCGGTACCTGAAAGCGATTCTTGATGAGGTGAATCAGACGCTCCCCGAACTGCGCCAGGGCATTGAGGCGGCCGTACACCTCCTCCGAACAACCGGCATGGCTAACCTGGTCGTCTTGACCTGGAACAGTAGTGAGCACCGCGTGTCGCGCCAGGCGTTGAGACAGCTCGAGAAGCCATGCGTGTGCCCCCCGGCTCTCGCCGTGTGTTCCTGCGGGAGGAAGCCTTTGGTGCGGATTACCACTCCCAAGCTGGTGAGTCCCACTGAGGAGGAGATTCGAGAGAATCCCGCTGCACGTTCGGCGAGACTCTATGCCGCTGTGCGTCTGGAGGAGCCAGACGAAGAAGCCCGGCAGGGGTAGACGTTCTCCCAACAGGAAGAACGGTCAACACGGCCTACGCGACAGGACGGTACGCGACTTCAGTTTTCCGGGGGAGTTTTAGCGCAACCCCCTCGGGAGCCACGAGGAACGGGCGACGACCGTACACGAAGCAATGGCCGCACTATAACATCGCAGCCCATCATCGCAGCCGACGCAAACCCAACACTGCAGAAAATGTAGCACATCGAAGCTCAGACGGTCAAGCGCCCAAGGAACGCAGCCCATCATCGTAGCCCCGACCGAACCCTATATTGCACGACAGTCGTTCGCCCGTTCCTCCACACAATGCGCTGACAGGCAGCAGAGACCGATCCGCGCAGTCGGGGACATTGCCAAATCCGACAACAGCAATCCACGAGACGTGCCTTGAATAGACATGATGCTTGGGCCGCGGCGACATCCGTCGAGGACTCGCCGAACTGGAAGGCACTGTCGAGACTGGGGGTCCGGAGGGCATGGCCGGGATAACCATCGAGTTTGACGATCGCAGGCATGGCGGGGAGTCGAAGCTGTCCGGGTACCTCTGGGACATTGTGGCGCTGTGCATCGCCGGGCTTGCCCTGGGCTACCTGTTGCTGATGTCTCGGGCAGTCTGTCTTGATGAGCAGCTCTGCGAGATGGAGCGAGAGATCACCCAGCTTGAGGGCCAGCTTGTGCTGGCAAAGCAGGAACTATACAGTGTACTGACGCCCCAGGCGCTGGGTATCGATCCGGACGCGGTGCAGGCCAGTCGTTCACCCGAAGACAGTGAGCCGGTGGTCACGCCGCCATTGCCACCTGTGGAGCCCTCGGTGATGCTGAGTGTAGCGGGTGGCGATGCTCCTGAACTTGGCGGTCCCGCGCTGGCTCGCAGCGATGGTCACGAAATTCGAACAGACCCGGAGAGAATTGCCCGGACGGGGCAATGAGAAAACGCGGCGCGCCACGGCGCGCCGTTTTCGCCGCAAGAGGGTAGCCTGCCGTGGACAGGCGCCGTTCGGTAGAGGGAGGGAGGGGCGCCGTGACTGCTTCGCGCGATATGTCCCGTCGGGCGCGGGCCATGCTCGCGGCCCTCGGCTGCGCATGCCTCATACTGTTCCTCCGCGTCGCGCACATCCAGACTTACGCTCGCAGTTTTTACATCGAAAATGCCCGGCATCCCGGGACGTCCACGCAGGTGCTTGACGGGGCCCGTGGACGCATCACAGATCGGCATCTGTACCCACTTGCGCAGACCGTGGCTTTCGTGCGCGTGGAGGCCTCCCCGAAAGCGATTCGTGAACGGACGCTGAAGGCTCGCGAGGTCAAGTCCGAGCAGGTCCCGCAGGTTGACCTGCAGCGTGTCGGCAGTATCCGGCAAGCGGCACAGGTGATTGCGGCGACGCTAGGGCTGGATGAGCGCGAGGTGCTCCGGAAGCTGTGCGAGCCCAAGGTCCGGATGGTTGAGGACAAGGAACGCCCTGGCAAGAGAAGGAAAGTTGTGGAAACCTATCAGGCGGCTGAGCACGTGGTGATCGCGCAGCAAGTGCGCCCGGAGCATGTCCAGAAACTGCGCGAGACCTTATCCGCTCTCAAATTCGGCGGCCTGTCGTACCGACCCATCACTCGGCGGTACTACCCAGCGGGTCCCCTGTGCGCAAATGCCCTTGGTTACTGTCGGATTCCGGATGACCCGCTCTCACCGGCTCTCCCTGCAAAGGGCATCGAGCTCCTGTACGCCAGTGTCACCGCAGGGCAAAGCGTGGCGATTCGGCAGCCTTTCGATGCCTGGGGCCGGCGCATCATGCGGCGAGACATGGGCGAGAGACCCCGGGCGCTGCCGGGCAAAGACCTCGTGCTCACCATCGACATGGGCACCCAGGAGATCGTGGAAGAAGAGCTCAACCGTTGCTGTGAGCTGCGGGATCCCGTTGGCGCCAACGTAACTGTGATCGGGGTGCAGACGGGCGAAATCCTGGCCATCTCATGCCGCCCCAATTTCGACCCCAATGACTTGAAGCCCCACGTGGTCAAAGCAGAGCCAGGCAGGAAGCCGCCCGATCCGTTGGAACATACGCGCAATCGCATCACGAACCTACCGATGGACCCCGGCAGCACTTTCAAGATCCTGACGGTGGCCGCGGCGCTTGAGGCCGGGGTAATCAGCGAGCACTCGGTGCTCCACTGCTCAGGCACCCGGCAGGTCGGTGGGCACCCGCTTGGTTGCTGGGGCAAGTATCGGCATCAGGGTCATGGTGCGCAGACTCCTGCTCAGGTGCTGGCGAACTCATGCAATCTGGCGGCTGCCGAGATTGCGCTGCGGCTTGATCCGGAATGGTTCTGCGAGTTCCTTAGGCGTTGCGGGATCGGTCAGGTGCCCCATTCGGGACTGGCTGAGGAGCACCCGGGGAAGCTGCGCAACCCCAAGACGATGCGGGAACGCGACATCGCCTGTCTTGGGTTTGGTCAGGGGGTTCAGGTGTCAGACCTGCAGCTTGCGGTTGCGGTGTCGGCGATCCTGAACGACGGGATCATGGTTCAACCCCACGTGGTGCGGTCCATCTACGACAGCGCACGAGGCGTCCGGTACCCGGTTGAGCCAAAGGCGGTCCGGCGCGTGTGCAGCCCGCGCACATCCCGCCTTGTGCGCGAGATGATGCGATATGTAGTGGATAAAGGCACAGGGAAGAAGGCAGCGATCGATGGCGTGGCGGTGGGCGGCAAGACGGCAACCGCCCAGATATGGGACCCCGATGCGGGCCGATGGATGGACGGGCCGCGCGACTACGTGATGGCGTTCATGCTCGCAGCGCCAGTGGATCGCAAGCCGGACTTCCTCATTCTCGTGACAGTTGAGCGGCCAAAGGTGGGAGAACACGGTTCGGAAGTCGCAGCACCCATCGCAAGACGGATCGCCGAGCACCTGTTGCGGCAACCGGAATTGTTCACGCCGTCGGATCAAACTGAGAGCCCGGATCCGGATCGTCCCCCGGTGTGATAACCAGCCAGGCCGTGGCCCCGATGATTACGGACGGGCGACGAGGCGAGTACGAAGGAAGTGGAACGAATGATTGATGCGCACTGGCTCACGGGATCGGAGATGGTACTGCCCTTCATCCAGCGACGCACTCTGTGCCCCATGACAGCACGTACTTCCGGGCAGACGCCGCGACGCCTGGCTGAGCTGGTGCCGGGACTGGGACTGCAGATAAAGCTGCCATCGGACCCGGTGATTACCGGAATCACGGCAGATTCGCGCGAGACGCGGCCCGGAGACCTGTTCGTGGCGATTCGGGGGTTCGCGACCGACGGGCACAGGTTCGTGGGCGAGGCGGTGGTGAAGGGCGCCGTCGCGGTGGTCCTTGAAGACGAGGCTTACGCGCCTGTGGGCGCACCGGGGTTACCGGTGATCGTGGTGCCTAACTCTCGCAAAGCCGCCGGGCAACTGGCCGCAGAGTTCTACGGGCACCCATCCCACAAGCTGTGTCTCGTCGGCGTGACCGGGACCAATGGAAAGACCACGGTCTCACTGCTGATGGACAGCATATTCCGGGCCTGCGGGCACAAGACCGGGGTCGTGGGCACCCTCGGACGAAGCGTGGCTGGGGAGTGGCGTGGTGGAGAGCGTACCACGCCGGACGCGATCGAGCTTCAGCGGCTGCTGGCCGAGATGCATCAGTGCGGCGTCACGCACGTATCGATGGAAGTATCCTCACACGCCCTGGACCTTGACAGGGTTGTCAGGTGCAGGTTTGCCGGCGGGATCTTTACCAATCTTACTCAGGATCACCTTGACTACCACGTAAGTTTGGATGAGTATCTGCAGGCAAAGTTGCGCTTGTTCACGGCCTGCGCCGATGAGTCCGATCCCCGGCATCCGATGGTGGCCGCGATCAACGCGGACGACCCGGCGGGCCGGCAGGTGGCCCAGGCCGCCCGGGCCCGGGTGATTATGTATGGCACCAACGGCGGCAGCGAAGTCCGGGCGCGCAGTATCAGCCTTGGGCCGAACGGGTCCCAGTTTGAGTTGCTGATCGGGCGCAAGGCAGCTGCCGTCGAGCTGAAGATGCCCGGGCATTTCAACGTGTACAATGCGCTGGCGGCAGCCGCATGCGCCTACGGATTGGGCGTCGAAATGGGGGACATCATCGCCGGCCTGGAAGCTTTGGAGGCGGTTCCGGGCAGGTTCGAGCGGGTCTCGGGAGCGCGGGATTACGCGGTCATCGTGGACTACGCCCACACACCGATGGCTCTCGACAATATTCTCAGGGCCGCGCGGAACATCGGTCCAAAGCGCATCATCTGTGTAATGGGCTGCGGGGGCGACCGCGACAGGGGCAAACGGCCGAAGATGGGCAAGGTGTCCGCGGATCTTGCGGACATCACAATTGTGACCAGCGATAACCCGCGGTCCGAAGACCCACTGGCGATCATCGAGGACATCAAAGGCGGTCTCACCGGTGGGACCTACGAAGTGGTGCCGGATCGCAGGGAAGCTATCTTCAGGGCGGTTGAGCTTGCCGAACCTGGAGATATAGTGGTTATTGCAGGTAAGGGCCATGAAACTTATCAAGAGTTCGCCGATCACCGTATTGACTTTGATGACCGGATTGTGGCAAGAGAGGCTATCGAGGCGCGGGAGGCGTAAAGCTCCGCGGCACCCCGCGGCTCAAGCCGGGATGTGCCGACTGTTCGTAGAACGCGTGGGACGAGACCGATGACCCCCCACTCACTCCAGCAGATAGCAGATGCGTGCAAGGGCGTACTGCTTGACGCAGACCCCGAAACCAAAGTCAGGAACGTGACCACCGACACCCGCGAGCTCGTCGCGGGTGACCTTTTCGTCGCGCTCGTGGGCGAGAAGCACAACGGCCATGACTACGTGGCCCGTGCGATGGAGTTGGGCGCGGTGGCCGCAGTGGTGAGTCGCAGCAACGAACTCGCCTCCCCGCGGATCGTGGTGGAGGATACGCTCCGGGCATACGGAGAGATCGGTGGTCTGGCGCGAAATGACGCGACCGCAACGGTGATCGCCATCACCGGTTCTGCGGGGAAGACTACCACGAAGGACATGACGGGCACCATTGCCCATCTTGCGGGACCGTCCCTGGTGACGCCAGCCACTGAGAATAATGAGGTGGGCGTCCCAAGGCTTCTGCTCAGACTGACGCCCGAACACCGTTACTGTGTGGCCGAGCTTGCCATGCGCGGCCCGGGGGAGATCGGGTACCTGGCACGCATTTGCAGGCCTCACATCGGGGTCATCACCAACATTGGCGATGCCCATGTGGGGCGCCTGGGAAGCCGGGAGGCAATTGCACAGGCGAAGGGTGAACTGCTGGCGGCGCTGCAGCCGGACGGCGTTGCGGTACTCAATGCGGATGACTTTTTCTATGGGCTATACACCCAACTCGCGCCGTGCAAAGTCTTCTCTTTCGGACTGGGAGATGCGCGGGATTCGGAACTGCATGTCACGGCGACCGATGTGCGCGCGCAGGGAGTAGAACCGGCGCGGTTTCGGCTGGTGTTGGGAGACGCGTCTTTCCCGGTTGCACTTCGGGTGCCGGGGATACACAATGTGCGCAATGCTCTGGCATCCGCCGCAGCCGCGCTGGCGGCGGGGATCGAAGCAGGCACGATCGTGGCGGGCCTGGAGGACTACGAGGGGTCGCGGATGAGGTCGCAGGTAGTCAAGGCCCCGAGTGGACTGACGATCATCAACGACGCCTACAATGCAAGCCCGCTGTCTACGCCGCAGGCGCTGGATATGCTGGGCCAGTGCAGTGGCCGGCGCGTGTTCGTGTTCGGCGACATGCTAGAGCTGGGTGTGGAATCCGAGGCCGCCCACCGGGAGATCGGCAGGTTGGCGGCAAGACGCGGGGTGGACTGGCTCATCACGGTTGGACCGGATGCGGCCTTCGCGGCGCAGGAGGCAGACCTGGCGGGCGTGCAAGCGAACACGGTCGAGACCGTGGAGGAAGCACTAGAACTTCTCCGCGGTGCGTTGGAACCTGGTGACACGGTGTTGGTCAAGGCTTCGCGCGGGATGGCGCTGGAACGCATTGTCGAGGGGCTGCTTGCCGATGTCTGATTGGATGCTGGCTGCGGGAGCCTTCATCCTGGCCGCCGCGTTAAGCTCTTGGGCCACCTTGCTCATGCTGCCGTGGCTGCGGCGGGTGTGCGCCGGACAGCATGTGCGTGAGGACGTGCCGGACACCCATCTGGAGAAGGCCGGCACCCCCTCCATGGGCGGCATACCGATGCTGCTCGGAACGCTACTGGCGGCTCTCATTTTCCTGGCCGTGGGCGACTGCCTGACGGTTCAGTTCTGGGCCTGCGCACTGCTTGTGGTGGGTTTTGCACTGGTCGGTCTTGCAGATGACGTCCGGAAACTCGGGAATGTGAAATCCAAAGGCATCCTGGCGCGGTACCGTATCCTCGCGGAGATCCTGATCGCCGCCGGGTTCCTGTACTTGCTTCAGATGCGGGGCGAAGCGCCGGAGAATCCATGGTGGATGGGCAGTGCAACGTGGCCGGTTGGGGTCGCGTTGGCGTTCCGGTTGTTCGTCATCCTGGGGTCCGGCAACGCCCTCAATCTCACGGACGGGCTGGACGGGCTGGCCGCAGGGCTTACCGCCATTGCGTCCGTCGCGCTGGGCGCGATGTGCCTTTGGATGGGTTCGCTGGAGCTTGCAGTCTGGACGATGGCCGTGGGTGGGGGAGCAGCGGGGTTCCTGCTACTCAACTCCAAACCCGCGAGCGTCTGGATGGGTGACGTGGGTAGCCTCGGACTGGGGGCGGCGCTGTCGTCGACTGCGGTGAGCGCCGGCATCGAGATCTTCTACGCCATCGCCGGGCTGGTCTTCGTGGCCGAGGCCGGGTCGGTGATTCTCCAGGTCATCAGCTTCAAATCCACCGGCAAGCGGATCTTCAAGATGTCGCCGCTGCATCATCACTTCGAACTGTGCGGAATGAAGGAGCAGGCGGTCGTGAGCCGATTCTGGCTGGCAGGCATTGTCTTCGGGGCGATCGCGGTGGGCGTGTTCGTGTTGGCCAGAGGATGAGGACCGTAGTGAATAGCGAATAGAGGAAAGACGTCGCGGGGCGAAGGCAGTGAACGGCGAAACGTGAATACAGGACGGATGCGGACGGCATGAAGTCGGAAGCGCAGCACTGTCTATACACCGGGCCCAGGGATGTGACCGGGCAGCGGATCGCGGTCCTCGGAATGGCGAGGACAGGCGCGGCCGCAGTGCGGTTTCTTGTGTCTCGGGGCGCCGATGTTTTCGCACTGGACCTGCGGCCGGAAGCTGACTGGTCCGACGACTCCCGGGCGGCAGGCAGGCTTGCAAAGCGCATCGTCGCGCCGTACGAGTCGATCGACGAACTCCTGCCCCTTGATGCGCTGGTGATCAGCCCCGGGGTGCCGACAGAGGCGCCCATCGTTCGGGCGGCGCGGGAATCTGGCGCGGAGATCATCGGCGAGGTCGAACTCGCGTACCGGTTCTCTCAGGCGCCGATGGTCGCAGTCACCGGGACTTGCGGGAAAGGCACAACAGTGACCAGTCTCGGGGCCATGCTTCATGCCGCCGGGGCGCCTCACGCGGTGGCCGGGAATATCGGCAGCCCGCTCATCGACTTTGCCGAGGGGTCTGTGTGTCTCGACTGCATCGTGGCGGAGATCAGCAGCTTCCAGCTTGAGACGACCACCCATTTCCACCCCTGGATCTCGGTCTTGTTGAACATCACCGAGGATCATCTGGAGCGCTACGCAGATTTCCAGGCATACGTGCAGGCCAAGCGCCTGATCTTCCGCAACCAGACGAGTGAAGATTGGGCGATTCTCTGCGTAGATGACCCACAGGTTCGGGAAATTGCGAGGGATCTGTCCGGGCCGAAGGTGCTCACGGTCTGCCTGGAGGACCCCACGGCGAATGCGCGGTTGGACGGGGACGCACTGGTGGTTCAGTTGCCGGGTGCAGCGCCGGAGGCCTTGGCGCACAGGCGCGATATCCAGCTGCCCGGGGAGCATCACCTGATCAACACCCTCGCGGCGGCTCTCGCGGCGCGGATCCTTGGAGTTCCGCCGGACAGGTTCCCGGAAGCGGTCCGGGGGTATCGCCCTGCACCGCACCTGATGACGCTCGTGGCTGATTACGGCGGCGTGCGGTATATCGATGATTCGAAGGCGACCAATCCGGCGTCGGCAATCGCGGACCTGCTGTCGATTGATGGACCGGCGATCGTGATCGCAGGGGGCAAGGAGAAGGACACGGACTTCGCCGAATACGGGGCGCTTCTCGCAAAGAAGGCAAAGCACGTGTTCCTGATGGGTGAGTGCGCGCAGAGGATCATGGATGCGATGGGTGATCCGTCCCGATGCACCGTGGTGACCTCCATGGACGAAGCGGTGGCCGGAGCGATTGCGGTGGCCCAGGCTGGGGACACGGTAACGCTGTGTCCGGCGTGTTCCTCGCTGGATATGTTCGCAAGTTACGCCGCCCGGGGTGACGAATTCGCCCGGGCGGTGAGGGAGCGGGTGGGCCGAGATGGTAAGGGAGGCCGCTCTGCCTAGGCACAGGACATCGCCACGCGGCGGGGTGCGGGCGTGGGTTGCGCGGACATTTGTCTTCGGGCCGACGGACAAGACGTACCGGCGCCTTCTGTTGGTGATGGTGCTTCTGGGCCTGGGTGCAGTGTTGTCTGCCACCTTCCCTTTGGCCGATAAGAGCCTGAACGCCGACGACCAGCATGAGTTCGTCACCAAGCAACTCTCGTTCGGGGGAGTCGGGCTTCTGGTCATGCTGGGTACGAGTTACCTCGCTCCTGCGGCGCTGGTTGGCATCGCCCGCTGGGCATTTCCGCTGGGCCTGCTGACCATGCTGATGTGCCGGGTCTCACCTTGGGCGCACTATGTAGACGGTTGCTGGGGCTGGCTGAAATTCGGGGAAGGGAAGACTGTGCAGCCCAGCGAGATGGTGAAGGTCTTCTACGTGGCATTTCTTGCGATGCTCATGGCCTCCGATCGACGCCAGGCGACCGACTGGCCCGCGCAGAAGAGAGTCTGGATTCAGGCGCTGTTAGCGATGGGAGCTATGTGCGGCACGCTGCTGATCCAGCAGGACCTCGGGATGATCTTTGTTGTGTTCGCCACAACCCTCGCGATCCTCTTCCTGCGGGGAATCCCGTGGTGGCAATTGGTTGGCCTGGCAATCAGCCTCGGTACGGCGGGAGGTCTCCTGGCCCGGGCACTTTTCCCGGAACGCTGGGAGCGGGTGCTGGTATTCCTGGATCCGTTCGTCAGATACCGCGAGGGCGGGGAGCATGTGCGGCAGATGCTTGGGACCCTTGCGCGGGGCGGCGTGCAGGGATCGGGGCTGGGGATGTGCCCTGACAAGTGGGGCGCGCTCCCCACACCTCACACTGACTCGATCTTCTGCGTGGTGGGTGCGGAACTGGGGCTATTCGGCGCGCTCCTGGTTCTGGGACTGGTGTTCATGCTCGCAAATCGCAGCCTGAGAATCGGCCTGCGTTCCGGGGACATCACGGCGTGGTACCTTGCATCGGGCATGGGCTTGCTGCTGGCAATTCAGGCGGTGATCAATATCGCTGTGGCCACGGCGATGATGCCCTGCACCGGGCTGACGCTGCCCTTCATCAGCGCTGGTGGAAGCAGTCTCGTGGCATCGCTCACCGCGGCCGGTGTGGTGCTTGCCGTGTCGAGGATGGCCTGCCGTGGCGAAGGACGTGACCCGGATTGCGGGTAGCGCTGATGGGCGGCGGGACTGCGGGACACCTGTTCCCGTCGATTGCCGTTGCACAACGCCTCGTGGATGATATGGGTGCGGAGGTGCTGTTCATCGGGGCGGAGGGGCGGCTCGATGAACGCATTCTGTCCGAGCAGGCGATGGCCTTCGAGCTCATCCCCGCCCGGCCTTTCCCCTACGGCATTTCACTCGACGCAGCCCGCGCAATATGGGCGCTGCTCCGCAGCATACGGCGTTGTCGGAAAATCCTGCAGGCCTTCCGGCCCGATGTCGTTTTCGGTTCCGGCGGGTATGTGAGCGTGGCTGGAGTCATCGCGGCCTCGCAGCTTGGTATTCCCAGCGTCTGCCACGCGTCGGATGCCCACCCGGACCGGGCGAACCGCTTGCTTGCGCGCTGGGCAACGCGGATCACCACCCACTTCGAGGTCGCTGCGGCGAGTTTCCCGCCTGACAAGACAACGGTAGTTGGCCAACCCGTGCGCAAAGCTTTCGCCCAGATAACTCGGGAAGACGCCCGGTCTGCGCTTGGAATCCCAGGCGACGCATTCGTGCTGCTGGTATCGGGGGGGAGCCAGGGTGCGCGCACGCTCAACGACGCCACGGCCGGCGCTCTTGCGAATATTCTCGAAGACCCCGGGACGCACGTGGTGCATTTCACTGGCACCTTGGACAGAGAGGAAGTGCAAGCGCGGACGGCGGGCGTGGTGGGCAGGGAGCGATATCATTGCCACGAGTTCTGCGAGACTCCCTGGGTGCCGATCGCCGCGGCCGACCTGTGTCTCACGCGCGGTGGGGCCAGCAGTCTGGCGGAGGTCTCGCTGCTGGGCGTGCCGATGATCATCGTGCCGTACCCTTACGCCGCAGCTCACCAAAGGATGAATGCAGAGCCTTTCGAGAAAGCCGGTGCGGCGCTGGTGATCGAAAACGCGGACCTCACTGCAGACCGCCTCGCGCTGGAAGTCGAGCGGCTGCGGTCCGCGCCGAAGATACTGCGCGAAATGTCCGATGCGGCGCGCAGTGTGAGCCGGCCGGACGCAGCCGATAGGATCGCGGCGATCATTGCGGAACTGGCGGGAGGATAGTGCATAGGGAATAGATACGAATAAGGCACGGTGGAACGGCTGAAAGCCGGGGGCCAAATTGGGGCTCGCCTGGCGTGTTCCGCTCGTGTTCCGAGGGGAATCCGGTGACCGCGATGGCTTGGTCGATTTCTGCTTCCGCGCTCATGTTTGTCATCCTCACCACCTGCATTGCGCAGGGTGCTGGAGGCGAGACAATGCCCGAGCCGCCGCAGTACAAGTGGGAGTGCGTGACACTGAAGGCGGATTTCGCGGGACGTGACGGCGCCGGAGCGATCACGTTCAACGGGCGCATGTGGTTGCTGGGTGGATGGAATCCAGGAGACAAGGTGCACTTCCCGAACATCTGCAACAGCGAAGTGTGGTCCTCGGTGGACGGGAAGACGTGGACCCTCGAGAACCCGCAGGCACCGTGGGAAGGCCGGCACACGGCCGGCTATGTGGTACACAAGGGCCGGATGTGGGTCGTTGGAGGGGACGCGAACCAGCGGCATTACCAGAACGACGTCTGGTCCAGCGCGGACGGGGTCAACTGGGAGCTGGTAACCGACAACGTGCCCTGGGGGAACCGTGTCCTGCATCACACGGTGGCCTTCGACGGGAAGATCTGGGTGATGGGTGGGCAGAATCTCACCCAGTATGTGCCTGCGGAGGAGGAGATCTTCTACAACGACGTCTGGTGCTCCGAGGATGGCGCCAACTGGACGCGAGTAATTGAGCATGCGCCGTGGAGCCCGCGCGGGATGATCGGGGGCGGGGCGGTGCTCAACGGGCGTATGTGGCTTCTGGGCGGCGGCACCTATGACACGCCGAAGAGGCCGGAGCGGCTCTTCTACAACGAGGTCTGGAGCACCGCTGACGGCGTGAACTGGGAGCTTCACAATGCGAACCCGCCGTGGAAGCCGAGGCAGTACCATGATGTGGCGGTGTTCGACGGGCGGCTCTGGGTGACCCAGGGCTGGAACCATGGCAACCGCAATGATGTGTGGCATTCGGCGGACGGGGTGAACTGGTACGAGGTGCCCGACACGCCGTGGGCTGTGCGCCACGCGTCGAGCCTGTTTGTGCATGACAATGCCCTGTGGGTAGTTGCGGGCAACAACATGTTCCCGGACGTGTGGAAGCTGACCCGGGTGGATTAGGGCCCAGTGATCCGAGACAGCACAGTTTCGGGGCCGCCTCAGTCAGGCAGCTTCGGCGAATCCGACGGATTGACGGGCAGGGTGGCCCAGAGCGCATCAAGCCCGGCGTCCGTGACGTACAGCCGACCGCGCAGGCGCACGGTCTGGCCCGGCGGGCAGTCCGGCCACTGTGGGTCGCAGTGCAGGCAGGGGATCCAGCCGTTGCTCATGAGCGAGACGCCTCGCTCCCACGACAGGGCGATGACCCGCTTGCCGTCGTGGGCAGTGGTTGCGATCACCGGGTAGTCGCCGCGTTCGGGGCAGCAGTACCAGCACCCCTCGAGCTTCGAGTGCGGGGCCATCCCACCCGTGCCCACTCCCGTGGTGATCCAGGGCCCTCTGTCCGGGTTCATCACCTGGTGGGTCGTGCCCGCAAGTGCGAGCCACCTTCCCCCCGAATGGATATGCGTCCGCGTCAGGTCTCCTTGCGAAAAAGCAGGGGAAGTGTTCTGCATCAGGCAGAACTGGGTGTTGATGTCAGTGAGGGGCCTATGTGTCTCGTTGCGCAC
This sequence comes from Armatimonadota bacterium, assembly GCA_013314775.1. Lineage (NCBI taxonomy): Bacteria > Bacillati > Armatimonadota > Armatimonadota bacterium. Next base: position 70,938 of record JABUFB010000015.1, read on the forward strand.
CCAGAAGTCGAAGTCCACTCGCCCGTCTCCGGGGATGGCCGAGGCACCGAAGCTCACGCCATTGGGCAACCGCAAGTCATACGAGAGCGCCCCTGTCTGGTCATCGCGCCGCCAGTCAGGGAGGCGTTCGGCGGCCACAACCGGGGGCATGTCGGCGCGCACGTGGTCGATGAACAGCAATCCGAGGTCGCAGGCGAGGGTTTCGGGTATGCGCAGGGCAAGTCGCCCGGCATCTTCCCAGGGCAGGTGGATCTCCACCGCCTGGAAGCCCGTTAGTGCCGGATCGCGGGGGTAGGGCGTGAGCGCGGGCACCAGCGGCGCCGCGCTGCCACATGCCGCCCAGAGATACGGAATGGTGAGCAGCCCGATTGTCGGTCGCATTCCGCACTCCCCTCATTCGGGCGCCCGGCCCCTACAGCTGACGGGCCAGGGCCTGCACCGCGAGGCTTGTGGCTGCGACGATGATCCAGACCAACAGGCCCAGGAGGATCGGCCGGGCACCGGTCTTCACGATCTTCCGCATGTTCGCACCCAGGCCCACACCGGCGAGAGCGACCACGATCAGGTGCTTGCCGGCGATGCCGCAGTACCCCGCGAACTGCTCCCCGAACACCCCCGCCGTGTTCAGCACAGACAGCGCCAGGAAGCCGAGGATGAACCAGGGGATAGTCTTGCCCAGGTCGCATTTCGTGTCGGAACAGCGGCGGCGGCTCATAAGAAACGCCAGCCCGATGCAGATTGGGACGATCATCGTGGTGCGCGCGAGTTTGGTCACCGTCGCGTAATCGCCGGCGTCCTGCCCGTACGAGTAAGCGGCAGCGACGACCGATGAAGTGTCGTTGATGGCGGTGCCGGCCCAGAGGCCGAAGCCCGTCTGGCTCATGGCCATGAGATGTCCCAGCACGGGGAAGATGATGACCGCGACGACGTTGAAGAGGAAGACGGTGGAGATTGAGAAAGCGATTTCGTCGTCGTCGGCATCCACGATGGGCGCCACGGCGGCAATCGCCGACCCGCCGCAGATCCCGGTGCCCACTCCGATGAGTCCGGTGAGGGTAGCACCCACTTTCAGAGCCCGGCCCAGAAGCCAGGCCGCCGCGAGCGCTGACGTAAGCGTGATCAGCATTACCGCCAATGACTCTTCGCCCGTCTTCACCACCTGCATGAGGCTCAGACTGCCGCCCAGGACGATGATGGCAGCCTGGAGAACCTTCTTGCTGCAGAACCTGGTGCCGGGCTGGGTGGCGGCAGGTAGTCGCAGGAAATTGGCGACTGCAATGCCCAGGAGTATCCCGAATACCGGGGCGCCCACGATGGGGACAAGGTGGCCCAGTGCCACGGCGACGGCGGCGATTGCAACGCACAGGGCTATCCCGGGAAGCGCGGACGCGCTCTGCCGGCGTGCTTCGCGTTCGGTTGTTGTTTCAGGTGCGGGATTGGCTGGCTCGGAACTCAACGCGGACACCTCAGTCGTTTTTCAGCACGGTCTGCAGGCAGGATGGATGCGCTTCCCGGTGAGGTCCGTCGCTTTCGGCGACAGTGACCGCCCACCGAGATCGATGATGCTGGTGCGGTCGTCACACAATGCATCGCTGTCCAGCCGTGAGCCGACGGCCTGGATCCGCCCGTTCTTCACGGCAACGGCTTCCGCAACTGGTGCGGAAGAGCTCATCGTGAAAAACGGGCCGTTTACGAACACACTGTCCGCGGCGGTTCTCGGTTGCGCGAACACCTTGCCCGTCCCCGCCAGTGCAAGTCCTGCCGCGTCTCCCAATGTCCTGAGCATCGTGCGCCCATTCATGTCCGTGCCCCCTGTGAGACGCAGCAATGGATGCGACCAACCGACAGTTCAGGATACTCCTGGAGGGGAATGAGGGCAAGGCGCGGGAAGGTCGCCCGGGGCACGGGCGAGAAAAGCCCCATGCTGGAGATCGGCCGGCGTCCCAGGCCGAAGAGTACTCTACGGAGCAGGACAGCTGAGGTGCGACACCTGATGCGCATTCCCATGCCGATTCTCATCGCCGCTTCCGCCGTGACCCTGGGCAGTCTCCTCACCGGCAGTTGCGCCCGGGCGCAGGATGACTTCGAAACCCAGCGCAAGGAGATGCTCAACCGCCAGCGCCGGGTCATCCTGAACAACGACGGGTGCGACTGTCTGTATTTTCCAAAGAGCAAGGAGATCACTCCGGAAAACTTCCTGGAGCTGCGCACCACCGCCCTTGCCGGGACCCACGTGGACACGGTCTTCTACTGCACCATCAGCGCGGGGTTTAGCAACTTCACCCACAACACGCAGGTGGGCAACATCCTGGAAAAGAGCTTCGACCCCGACGCGAAGGACCACAACATCACCCGGCAGCTCATCGACCAGGGCAACGACTGCCTGAAGCTCGTGGTGGACTTCTGCCACGCGAATGACATGGAATGTTTCTGGTCGATGCGCATGAACGACACCCACGACGGCGCGCACAGGCCAGACGCGCCTTACCCGCTCTTTCCGCCGCTGAAGGAGCAGCACCCGGAATGGCTCGTGGGCGAGTACGGGAAGAAGCCGCGGTACAGTTCGTGGACATCGGTGGACTACACGGTGCCGGAGATCCGCGATCTGGCCTTCCGGTTCATCGAGGAAGTCTGCCAGAACTACGACGTGGACGGCGTTGAGCTGGACTTCTTCCGGCACATGAACTTCTTCAAGAGCACCGCAAATGGAAACCCAGCCAGTCAGGAAGAGCTGGACATGATGACGGATCTCATGCGCCGCGTGCGTGCGATGACGGAGCGCGAAGGCCGCAGGCGGGGCAGGCCGATTCTGGTCGCGGTGCGGGTGGTGGACTCGGTTGATTACAGTCGGCTCGTGGGCATCGACCTGGAGAAATGGCTGGCTGAGGGGCTCGTGGATATTCTCATCGCTACCTGCTACTTCCAGCTGAACCCGTGGGAGTACCTGGTGGACCTGGGGCACAAGTACGGGGTGAAGGTCTATCCCGGTCTGAGCGAGAGCCGGGTCCGCGGGGAGATACCCCCGCTGAGACGACAGTCGCAGGAGAGCTACCGGGCTCGCGCGGCGCGGGTGTGGCAGTCGGGTGCGGACGGGGTGTACCTGTTCAACTTTTTCAACCCGAAAGCGCCGATGCTCAGCGAACTTGGAGACCCGGAGCTCCTCAGCAGACTGGACAAGCTCTACTTCACCACCGTGCGCAATGGTGATCCGAACAACTACGTGCCCGACGGAGTTCGCTTCCAGAACATTCCCATTGTGACCCCGGAGAACGCTGCGACGGTCGAGCCGGGGACAGAGAGAAAAATCACTCTCCAGATCGGCGACGACTTCGCAGCCCAGCAGGCCGCTGGTCTCGCACCTGAAGTGACGGCACGGATCGTGGCGATGGGTAGCGACCACATGGGGGTGTCGGTGAACGGCCATCCCCTCACCTGTACCGGCCAGGACGGCGCATGGAGCCTGTATGCCCTGCAGCCCCAGTGGCTGAAGCCCGGTGCCAACGAGTTCTCGTTCACTACCCGGGAGAAGCAAGCCGCGCCGGGACAAGATGCCTGGAATGTTGAGTGGACAGCGGAGAAGGTCCCCGCCGCGCCGTGGTATCACGACGCGTACAAGAAAGACGTAACCGTGGCTGAGCTTCGGGACGGCGCACTGCTTGTGGCCGACCGTGGTGAAGGCGGTGGGGAATACCTTTACTTCTACTACCCGTGGGCGGCATCCAGCGAGCTTGAAAATGTGGTCGAGGCCGAGGCGAAAGTGGTGTCGGGCTGGAACACCATCATCATCAGCGACGGAAAGTCCACGGAGCGCCTGTCGCTCTATCCGGACCGGGTCGAACTGTACAGTGGCAAGCTGCGGCACATGATGGACACCACCGACCGCTTCCACACATACCGGGTGTCGGTCAAGGGCTCGGATATCAAGGTCTGGGTGGACGGAGAGCTGGTGATCGACGGAACAGGCAAGTTCACCGCGCCCAGCGCCGGCGGACGCAACACGGTTCAGTTTGGTGCGGCCAATAGCCCGGAGAAAGGTGAGGCGCTCTGGAAATCTGTGCGGTTCACCACCCCGGCGTCGGCGGTGTATGACCTGGCGGTGTCGGTGAAGTACCCGAAGCCCGAGTGAGCGCACAGCTGACGATAGCGCGGAGGCGAGTGGTGCCCGCGGGCTTCGAGTCCACGGGCACGTCTACTTACGGCTCCGGCGGATCCGCGATGGCCCTGATGCTCAGATCGCGTATCTGTATCGCCGCATGATAGGGGCCGGGGGCCTCCCAGCCCAGGCTGAACCCTGTGAGGCGGAAGTCCTCGATGTTGCGCGAAGTCGGCAGGTGCCCTCGTGACCACGCCTCCTCGAGACCCTTGCGGATCAACGGAACCAGGTCGGCGGAAAGCGTGGTCCATTCCCCGCTGTGCACGCTCGTGCCCGTGTATGCCTCGCCGCCGGGCGTGTAGATGAACTTCTGATGGGCCTGATCCGGGGCCATGAAAGGCTTCGCGAACTCCGTCCGGTTGTCGTAGACCGGGATGCCGAACCACAGGAAATCCCCGTATCCTTCAGAGGCGCGGTTACGGTTCTGAACGGTGATAAATCCCACGAACTGAATAGCGTGGCGATTGCGCACGATGCCCTCATGCGGCCCGGCCTCGCACTTGAGCAGCTTCGCCTCGAGGTGGAAGAGCAGGCGGGAGAAGTCGGTCAGGCGGGGCATGCCGTCGAGCTCCTGCGAGACGAGAAGGTGCGGCCAGGGCTCGGGCGGCACCCGCAGGTGTTCCCCGTATTCAGCGATTGCATTCACTCCCAGTGACAGGTCGGCGAGCGATGTCTCGGGTTCGCCGAAGATGATGGACTTGCCCTCGTTCCGGAACTCGACTGAGCCTTCGGGGCCGGCGATCGGCTCCGCGCCCAGGAGCGTGAAGCGGCTGTGCCACTGGGCCAGTTCCCAGACGGGTTCGGCTGGAGCCCCGGGGGGCTGGAGAGTGCCGGTACGGACCTTCCTGCCAGGCGCGGGGTCGAGGACATGAAAACCCTTGCGGAATGATGGATCGCGCAGAAGTTCGGTGCCGGGGGGCTCCTGCGCGCGCACGAGGCAGGACAGACCCAAGGCGAGCATGATCATTATGGGCAGGATAGGCATGTGTTCTCCTGGTTCCGGCAATGGCGACGGCGGATGATAAGTCTCGAGTAACAATACGACTTCCTCGAATGGCTGCGCTATGCCTTCCCGGAAGGACTCATCCACGGCGTGGAGAAATGCGGCTGAATTTCGTGTCGACGGATAAGTCTCAGGCCCCGGGAGGCCGCACATGTCAGAGAAACTGCGCGCAGCAATCATCGGTTGTGGCAGGCCGTACAACCACAAAGAACGGACCGGTTCGGGCATGGCCCACCTGCATGCCGCAGGTTATACCAGCCGCGAGGATGTGGAGCTTGCAGTCCTGTGCGACATCAAGCCCGAGAACGCACAGGCCTTCGCAGAGCAACATTGCCCCAACGCCGCGATCTACACGGACATGAAGAAGATGCTCAAGCAGGAGAAGCTGGACCTGGTGAGCGTCTGCCTGTGGCCGCACCTTCATGCCCCGGCGGTGATCGCCTGTGCCAAAGCCGGTGTCAAGGCGGTGCATTCCGAGAAGCCCATGGCGCCCACCTGGGGCGAGGCAGTCAGGATGGCTGCGGAGTGCGAGAAGAGCGGTACGCAACTGACCTTCAACCACCAGCGTCGGTTCCTCGCGCCTTTTCGGAAAGCGCGGGAGCTTGTCCGAGAGGGTGCTATCGGCAAGCTGGTCCGGCTGGAGGGATCGTGCTCGAATATGATCGACTGGGGCACTCATTGGCTCGACATGTTCTTCTTCATGAACGAAGAGATCCCCGCGATCTGGGTGCTCGGGCAAATCGATGCGCGCGAGTTCCACCAGGTCTTCGGTCTGCCCTACGAGCACCAGGCAATCTGCGAGATCAAGTTCGAGAATGGAGTGCGGGGCTTGTTGTTCACGGGCGAAGATTCCGACATTGGGTGCCAGATCCGGCTCACCGGAGAAGAAGGGGTCATAGAACTGCGCAATGAGGATCCGCCGCTGTGGGTGCGCGCGGGCGGCGCGAAGTGGAAGAACCCCAAGGTGACGGAGAGCCTGCATGGAGGGCACGCAGTGAGCATGGCGATCTGGGACATGATCGACGCGCTCAAGGGCGGCTATGAACCCGAGCTCTCGGCACGCAAGGCATTGCAGGCCACGGAGATCATCTTTGCGACCTATGAATCCAGCCGCAGGCGCGGGCGCGTCGACCTGCCGCTGAAGACGAAGGACTCGGCGTTTCTGTCCATGCTCGAGTCCGGGGAACTCAAGCCAAAGAAAGCGGCAAAGAAGTAGGGGAGAGGCCGGGAGCGGCTGCCCGTCCCCGGCCTGACGATCAGCTCACCTCTATTGCCCGAAACCGCTCTTGCGCTTGGCGATCTGGGTGATGCGCACGACCTCCAGCGCTTGTTCGGGCGTCACGATGAGCTTGCCTTTCTCGCGCAGGACGGACCAGACATTGTCATAAAAGTCGCCGATGGACGGGGCGGTGGATGGCACCTCCTCCGACTGCCAGGGAAGCTGGTCATCGTTTCCGTATTCCCGATCGGGGTGGGGTGCTTCGACGACCTTTAGCGGCTTCACGGCTTTCTTATCGAACCACTGGATCTTGCTGGTGGAGCCGTCCGATACCAGCGTGCCGTGGCTGCCGAGGACTGTCCACTTGGGCTCGGAGAACTTGCAGACCGACGAGACTTCCATGTCGTACACTCGGCCGTTGGCGGCTTTCAGGAGCAGCTTCACGTGGTCTTCGGCATCACCCGCGGCGGCGATGTGTTTGAGGTCGCAGAAGACTTCGGTCACTGGCGCTCCGAGAAACTGCAGGCCCGCGTCGATGAAATGGGAGCAAGTATTGTTCATGACGCCGCCGTGGTGTGAGAGCATCGTCTGCCAGTCGTTACGGCGGCTGAAGTCCAGGGCTCGCATACGGATCTCGAACACGTCGCCGATTCGTTTCGTGCGGATGATATCGAGAATATGCAGAGTATCCGGGCGGAAGCGGGTGTTGTGGTGGACGAAGAGGATGCCCGGTGACTTCTCGGCGGCCTGCACCAGGCTCCGGGCCGCCTGGTAGCTGTCGGAGATCGGCTTCTCGCAGACGACGTGGCGGCCTGCGCGAAGTGCGTCCTTCGATACGGGCACGTGGGTGTCGGAGAACGTGGCGACAACCACCACCTCGGCATCGGCGGACTTGAGCAAGGCGCGGTGATCGGGGTACTGCTCGCAGCCCAGCTCGGCCGCCACTGCTGCGCAACGCTCGGGGATGAGATCTGTGACCGCGGTGATCTGGAAACGCTCATCATTGCGAAGTCGAGCGACGTGAATATTGTAGCCCGACCGTCCGAGACCGACGATTGCGACCTTGATCGGCGTCCTGCGCGCCATTTCCTGGCTCCTTGAGTTGAGCTGAATTGCCCCGGGTGTCGGGCAGAATTCGCTGTTGCCGCAGGCCTAACCTCTTCTGACGAATCACGATTATCCACCGCGAAAGGCCCAGACGGATGACCTCAAAGGAACGCGTCCTTGCCACCATTCGCCGCGAGCCCGTCGATCGCCCCTGCGTAGATTACGGCGCCAATGCCGACGTGACCCAGATGCTGTGCGAGCGGCTCGGGTTGCAGGATGGTGAGGCGCTCCGCAAGGCACTCGGAGTGGATCTGCGCAATCTCGTGAGCGCCGCGCCATATGTGGGCGAACCCCGGCCGCCCATGGCCGACGGCACCCCGGTAAGCTATTGGGGCATTCCGGACAGCAAGGGCACGTACTCGTCCACAGTCTACAATCCCCCGCTTGCCCACGCCGAGACAGTCGCCGATGTAGAGGCCTTTCACTGGCCCGATGCGGATGACTTCGATTACAGTAACCTGCGCGCGACGTGCGAAGGGCTGTCGGAGTATGCGCTCTGCGGAGGGGCGTGGAGCCCGCTCCTGTGCACGGCCATGCACCTGACGGGCATGGAGGAGTTCTTCCTGCTGATGGCGATGAAGCCGAAAGTGGCCGAAGCGATCCTGAGCCACCTTTCGGACTTTTTCTACGAGTACAGCCGCCGATACTTTGAGGCGACCCGCGGGGTGCTGGACATCTTCTTTATGGGCGATGATTTCGGCACTCAGACCGGGCCGATGATCAGTCTAAGAATGTTCCGAAGGTTCCTGGTGCCCCACCTCAAACGCCTCTACGGGCTGGCAAAAAAGCACGACCTGCTGGTGATGATGCACTCGTGCGGCAGTGTGCGGGCGCTGATCCCGGACATGATCGACGCAGGGATGGACATTCTCGACCCGGTCCAGGTTCGAGCTGCGAGCATGGAGCCGGAACGCCTGAAGAAAGACTTCGGCAGGGACATCACCTTTCATGGATCTATCGACACCCAGCAGACCTTGCCACGCGGGACGGTGAAAGACGTTGAGGAGGAGGTGCGGTCGCGGCTGGAGCTGTTCGAGGACGGCGGGTTCATCTGTTGCGGCAGCCAGGATTATATGATCGACATCCCGGCGGAAAACCTCTTGGCGATCTACCGGACGTGCGGGAGTGCGGAAGTGTAGGGGACAAGGCGACTGAGACGGGCCAAAGCGACTACCTGCGGTCGCCCCGCGAAGTCGTGATCCGTTTCGATGGAAGGCGTTCGCGGGCAAGCCTGCTCCTACAATGTATTGTGGCGCCTGCGAGATGCTCGACCTCTGCGTCGCTGAGGACGCCCGGCCGCAGGCCCCCGAGCCCCCGGTTTCAACCCCGGGCACCGACGGCAAACGGCGGCGTCGAGACACCCGCCCTACGCGGATGAAGGATACCGGGTTTCAACCCGGGGCACCGACGACCAACGGCTGAGCGGCAATCGGGGGGGGACGTGTGCTGTGGCATGAGTTCCGAGTCAGCGCGCGTGACAGAGCGAGGCGGTTCATGGCACGTCCCGCCGAGCCCCACGTGTGGCGCGCCTGAGGCTTCGCGCCGACCCCAAGAAGCAGCCCCCGCTGGCGGTTAGCGGAAGCCCATCGAGTGGTCTCGACGGACAATCTAGGAGCAATTCACATTACCGACCTCCGTAACCGCACGCGTCTGCTAAGCGAAGTAAGTGACGTTGGCGGAAAACGCGTCTGAAAGCCTTGACAGAGGCGCTTTCCATGGGTATTGTCTGTCCAAGCCTCATCTCCCCGCGGGGGATTGAAACACCCCGGACCTCCCTATAGCCGCCAGGTTAGCTTTCGCTGCCGAAGCCTCGCATCTCCACGTGGGATCTGGGGCTCTATCGGCAAACGGGCCATACCAAATAGCAGGATCTGGCGCCTGGGGCAGAGATTCTCAGAGAAAAACTGCACTGCCGGAAGGAGTGCCTGACGGTCTGGGCGAATGAGCACTATATGCGGATACCGGGGCCGCATTGTAGGTTTCCCACGCAATTCAACGTAATCCATAGCTGCTGAACGGGGGGATGAAGCTGGACACCCAAGCACGCCCCGCGAACGAACGCAGAGCCTTGTTGGCGGTGGACACCGACCGCGTGCAGGACTACGTGTATGAGTCCGCGCGATTGCCGGAAGTCCGCGGCGCCAGCGCACTATTGGACTGGCTGGGGGAAGCGGTGCGCCACCTCCTGGAGCGCGGTCCGGGAGGCGTTCTGGACACGCTTACTGATAGCCGCGGGAACCGTCTCTCGCTCGATCCGCGAGAGGACGTTACCGACTTCACTGGAGCCTACGTTCCCGAACCTGTGAAGGGCCGGACACAAGCGGTCCTCGATGACCTTCAGGCACTACTCCCCACTGGCGGCGCCATCGATGTGGTCTACTCCGCCGGCGGCAGCCTCCTGGCCGTCGTCCCCTACGACCAGGCCGACGCGATCGGCGAGTGCCTGACGCGGCTATACCGGGACGTCACCCTCGTTGCGAGCGCCACCTACGCCTTCGTCCCCTACGACGACAGCCAGTTCCAGCACTGCTTCCGCGTCCTCGGTCGCGAACTGCGTCGCAAGAAGGACCGCGAACCGCAGGCAGTCTCGTCGGAATTCCTCCCCGGAGCCCGGGAAGAGCGATGCTCCTCCTGCGACCTGCGGGTGAGTATCGGGCAGTACGTCCGCGACTGGATATCCAACGACCGTCCGAGGCCCATCTGCGCGGCGTGCCGGATCAAGATTCAGGCCAGAAACCTGCCTAAGATGGCTGAGAAGCTCCGAGACACGGCCAAGGAGATGGGAAAGGACTGGGCGGGCATATACCCATTCGCCCAGGACCTCGAGGATGTGGCTGCCCGGTGCGACTCTGACGACGGGTCACGTGAGCGGAAGTACGTGGCCGCTATCTATATGGACGGGGACGGCATGGGTGGGCGAGTGGAGAGTCAGGCCACGAGCGCAGCGAACCTCGGCCTCTTCTCCCAGCGACTTGGCGAGGCCATGGAACGCGCCGTTCTGGGGACGCTGGTGCGCCTGCACCCCCCCATTGAGCATAAGGAGTGGCCATTCCAGATCGTGTACATCGGCGGAGACGACCTCTTCCTGCTAGTCCCGGCTGCGCGAGCGCTGGACGTCTCCCGAGCTATTGCGCAGCGATTTGCTCAGCTGATGGCCGAGTATGCTCTGACCGTCTCCGCCGGCGTCGTCATGTGCCACCCCCATTACCCGATCTACTTCCTCCACCGCATGGCCAAGGCGCTCTGCGCCAGCGCCAAGCGCAGAGGCGGTGGTGGCGTGGACTTCGAAATCTTGCGTTCGGGTGCGGTCGCCAGCACGGACCCGGCGAAGTTGCGACAGCGCATAACTGCTGTGGTTGGCGGGGGTACAGACCGAGTAGAAGGTCGGTCACTAACGATGCGGCCGTACACCTGGAGCGATCTGGACCGTCTGCTCGCAGTCTACCGAGACCTCCGGAGTGCCGACTATCCCAAGGGCCAACTGATCTCGATGGCGTCGGAGGCCCTGAAGAGCCGGCTTGAGGGATCCAGCCTGTATGTGTACCAGGTTGCCAGGGCACAGAGGGAAGAGCGAGCCGCCCTCACACGCGTCGCGAGCGAGCTGTGTGCCTCCGCGCCTCCTCCGTGGCGAGTCACGGAGCTGGACGCGCGCGACGGTGTACGCCGCCTGTGTTACTCCACCATGCTGGGCGATCTGGTGGAGATGTACGGCGTGGTCAAGAAGGAGGCCCCCAGTGATACGCCATGTGATTGATGTCCGGATGCGTCTGGACACGTCCCTGCTCATCGCATCAGGCAGCCCTCGCTGGGGCGCTGATCTGGCGACCACGGTGGATGAAGAAGGGTACCCCGTCATCCCGGGGACGAGCCTGCGAGGGCGACTGAGGCACATCACCCGGGGCGTCGCCAGGGCGATAGGGTTGTTCACGTGCGATGAGCCCACTCCTGAACGAATGTGCGGCAGCAACCAGCCCGATGCAGACCAACCCGGCGTTGCTTCAGTGCTCGGTTCCGAGGGAGCGCCAATCCGTGTCTGCCCGGTCTGTCGGCTCTTCGGTAGCCCCGGGGCTCTGCCGTCGAGGGTCATGGTATCGGATGTGCGCCTGAAAAAGCCGGGCAAAAAAAAGGACGAGATCCCAGCTCATCAGTTCACCCGGGTCCGCAATCACGTCGCGATCAACCGGAAGAGACGAACCGCGGAGCATGGCAAGCTATTCGCAGTTGAGGCGAGCTCGCCCGGACTGGCTTCGGTGAGCTACGAGGGCAGCGTGACTGTATCGCTGCCGCCCGAGGACCAGGCGCTCATGGGCCTGCTCGTGGCGGCGATGTGTCAGCTTTACGCGGTAGGCGGCCACAACACTCGAGGCTACGGGTGGCTGGTTGATCCGAGTGTCGGTTTCCGGCCGGATACAGAAAGCGTATTGACCTTCAGATGCCAGACCTATGACCGTGGACAGGCAGAGTCCGACCTGCACGCTCTGCGCCAACTGGCAGGTGAGGACGCATGATCCGTGACGCCTACCGCTACGTACTCGACAGTCCCATGCACGCTGGTACCCGCAAGCCATACGGCCGGTTCATGGAGTGCGCGGACTACGTTCCGGGCAGCGTCGTGCGCGGAGCCTGCGCCGAAGTGATCCTGAAGCACTGTCCGAACCGGCGGCCAGGCGACGACAATCCCGAATGCCCACGCGAGACTGCCAACTGCCCCGCGTGGGACGGTGAACAGGGCCGCTGTCTCTTCACGGAGATGTTCGAGGGTGACAGTGCCCTCCTATTCTCCAACGCTTACGCCATGCCGTGTCGAGATGATGCCCTGCCCAATTCGCGTCCCGCGCCACTGACACTGCGGCAGTGTTCCCTGCATCCTGGGTCAGTGGGCGAGTACGAACGCAGGCTGGCCCACGCTGATGCGGAAGACAGTGTCCACATGGAGGACCCGCCCCACGGGCTGTGGGACACGCTGATCTCCGGCTATGCTCTTGAGTGCCGAGAGCGCCTCGCACTCGACGAAGGCAAGATTCCGCAGAGCCCCAGCACCCCAGAGCAGGCGACGCAGGATGATGTGGACCATGGCAGCAAGTGTCCCCGTTGTCTTTCGAAGGCTGAGCCGGTGAGGGGCTATGTGCTTCAGGTCCGCGAAGGGAGTCGAACGTACTGGATGAGTTGCACGCCCGGCGTACAGCGCCGGGTGCACGTAGCCCTCAATCGCAGCCGAAGGTCCGCGGAGGAGGGTCTGCTCTTCTCGCGGGAGTCCGTCCATTGTGGCAGCAAGTTCTGTGGCGACGTTATCGGTCCAGAGGGCCGGGAAGACCTTCTCAGGGCGGTGTCGCGCGCTTTCGGGCCCGGCAGTGAGTCCGTCGTGGTCTTCGGCAGGGGGGGATCGGCTGGGTTGGGACGTACGCGGACCATTTGCATGGGCCGGGAGCACGACGACTCACTCCGCAGCAGACTGTGCGATCTCGATAAGGCCGTCCAGGATGTGGCGCCGCGTCCGGGCTATGTCTATTTCTCCATTGATGCCTGGTCAGCACTGGTCGCTTGCCCGGGCGTCCCACCCGACTGGGCGAGGACGCTGGGGCTGAGCGGCGTCGAAACAGTTTTCGTTCGGCAGGCGGTCACTACAGTCTCCGGCTGGTCCAACATGCCCCGCCAAGGGGAGTTCGGTCAGCGTGAGGCACGCTCGGCGGTCGCAGCAGGGAGCGTCTATCTGTGCGCTTTCCAAGGGAAAATAGATGAACTGGCAGACGCGCTAGAGAACCTGGAAGACGGGGGGGTCGGAGACTGGCGCGAGATGGGGTACGGACGCGTGGAGTTCAGTTCACCGATCCACCTAATGTGCGCTACGCGCGGGACTTAGGAGGACCAACCATATGGACAAGCACTCCGCCGCATCAGAGAAGCAACCATGCATCCTGGTGGCCACACTGGGCAAGAGCCCCGGGGTGGTGACCACGACCATTGACGCGCTGTATGAGCGGGGATATGAGACGCAGATGGTCCATTGCCTCGCGCTCCCTAGAGCCGGCGTCACACGTGTTGGAAACGAGCTATTCCGGACCGAGGAAGACCCGCGTGTCGATGCCATAGAGCGGATGCTGTTTAACCGTGCAACGGACGACAACGCATGGACGCAGAGATACCCGTGGAATCCAGAGCTTCATTGGCACGTGCTGAACATCGAACGGCCAGACCTGGTCGACAGTGATGACCACTTCCGGTTCTTCCAGGGTTGCGCAAGGGTGCTGGCGGATGTGGAGACACAAGTGGGGGAGAACGGTGAGCTGACAGGCTGGCTCAGCCTTGCGGGGGGTCGGAAGTCCATGTCGGCCCTGGCGCATACGGCATCCTTCTTCTTCGCGCCGTCACTTCGGCTGTGTCATGTGACTGTCACCCATGACTATCAAGAGACGCACGATCACCACTGGCACCCTCCAAGTGGTGAAAGGACATTCATCGAATTGCCGACGCCAGCGATGATCAGGCAACAGCTTAGTCCAGATATCCAGACTGCGCTCTTGAAAGCCACCTTTGAAGCGAGCAGCTTCGATGACTGGTACGACCGACAACTATATCTATCATGAATGAACCCATGTCAAACGCAGACTGTCCGGAGTCCAGCGTCCCTGCGGCGGACCTGACACTCTCTTCTCGCTACGTGACCGAGGCCGCTGCTAGAATAAGGGATGCTCAGATCACAAAGGGCACCCTAAGCGAGAAAGACAGACTCGTGAAGGGACTCATGGAGTCACTGTTGCGTGAGTGGGAAGGCCGGGAGCCTTCGAGGCAAGCCGGTGGCGGAGGTGACCTCGCCCAGTCCGGAGGGCACTGCGCCAAAGTTGATCTCGAACGGAAAAAGGAACACCTGCGCCAATGTAGGCCAGTTCTTCTGTTACTCGCCATTGGTCTTTCGGCTTCGGAGTACCACCAACGCGAAGCTCACACCGCTTTCCGCTGGTTACTCGAGTGTATTGGAAAGAGCAAGCAACTCGAGTGTATTGGAAAGAGCAAGCAAACGGCGGAGATTGCCTGGTGCGCCCGAACATGGCTTCAGCATGCCATCGGTCGAACCCGCGTGACACGACGCGAGGAGCAGGATATTAGCGACCTCATTCTGGGCGAAGACAGCTCTCCGGTCGTACGTGATGCGATCCTGGCCGACGGTCGGTTCATGGACCTTCTCATCTCGGAGTGGCTCTTGAGGCGGCGTCTGGATCTGCCGACGGCGTGGCGATGCGAGTTCGCCAGAAGCAGAGCCGCATTCGGTGTCTGCCGCCACTTGCACTGGCCGTGGCTCCTGGGGGCCACAGTCGTCCTGGCCCTGCTTGCATGGCTATTGCCTGTCGCGGCTCTTTTTCTTGCGGTCGCCTGGGGAATACTGGTGGTCCTGAGCCCGAAGTTCGGCCGCGTCTGGGCGCCAAGGCTCCTCGCCTCCGTCATGATTGGCTGGCTCGCGTTGAGCACCACCGGGTGGGCCTGGGAATTCGCCGCGGAGCAGCGCCACGCCACATGCTGTGCGATCACCGATGCGCTGCTCGTGTGCGCCGGTCTGTGGTACGTTCTGTTTGGTGAGGTCGGCAGGCATATCAGTCTCGGGGAAAGCACGGTGGAACGTCGGGAACTGACCCGTCGCGCAGGGGTGATTTGGCTGGTCGGTGCCCTGCATGCGCTGTCCGCGGGCCTCCTCGGCATCACACTGGTTGGATGTGTGACAGATACCGTTACGGGAAACCATCTGCTGGCCCCGCTGGTCAGCTCGTCCGTGACTATCCTGAAACTGTCGCCCTTTGCACTGACGATTGGCTTGCTAACCCAGACGCTCTGGGAACGTGATGCTGTGACAGAGCCGCTTTGAACGCACCACAGGGGAGTGATGCCGCGTGGAGCAGGACCTGTATGCACTGCGGGAGGAGCTGGACGCCAGGAACCGTCTCGCAGCGCGTTTCGGCGAGATCGTTGAGCGGTCTGCCGCCGCCGTTCTCGCATTGGAGAACGCCAACTCTTTCCCTGACCTCAAGACACAGCTGAGCGGTCTGCTCGGGGTCGCAGCCCTGGCCCAGGACCCGCGTGAAGTACGCGCATTCCTCATGTACCAGATTGCGCGGAAGAAGGAGTGGGGCGCGCTCGGCCAGGCCATACTCGCCGAACTGAAGGAGGCTGAAAAGCTGCCCGGGGTGTCCGATGCAGGCTCCAGTCCACAGCGTGTGATGGAGGCCGTGCGTGCCTACTTGGGCCATGTGCGCCGCCTCTACACCTACGTCCAAAGGGCAGACAATTCTGAACAAGTAGGGAGGTGGCAGCATGTTCGAGACCTTGCAGGCGACCGCGCGCCTCAGCGCCAAGCTCAGGGTGGTCAGCGCGATCAGGATCGGCGCAGGTAGAGACACCAGCATCGACGCCAGCGACCTTCCCGTGGTGCGGGACCTGTTTGGCAGGCCGTTCATCCCGGGCTCCAGCATCAAAGGCGTCGTCCGGAGCTACGTCGAGCGCATTGTTCGCACCGTGGCGTGTCCCGAGCGAAAGGCTTGGGCTACCTGCAATCCAACCGCCAGAGATGGCGGATGCGTGACGTCGATTACCAACATGGACGACCAGCAGATCCACGACGCCCACTGCCCGGTCTGCAGGCTCTTCGGCTCGCCCTGGCTCGCGTCGAAGGTTGCCTTTGCTGATGCCACCGTGGTCGGCGAGACCTGGTTTGGTAGATACCTGATTCGGGACGGCGTCTCCATCGATCGCGACACCGGAACCGCCGCAGATGCCCGTAAGTTCGACTTCGAGATCGTCCCTGGCGGGACTGAGTTCAACTTCCAGCTGCGAGCCGACAACGCTTCTGACCGGGAGTTGGGTTTGCTCTACCTCGGCATATCGGCGCTCCAGCGCAAGGAGCTTGCACTGGGGGGCATGACCAGCCGTGGTCCGGGGCTAATTGAGCTGGTTGAGCCCGAGTGGAAGTGCACGCGGTTTGACCCATCCGCCGACGATCTCGTCGCTGGGCTTCTCGGGTCTGGAGGCAGCCCGGTAGGGCCTGACGACCTGGAAGAGTGGGCTCGAGAAGCAATCGATTGTCTCAGAAGGGGGGAAGAATTGTGCACCGAGTAGTCGTCAACGAAGCTTTCGTCAGGCTGAAGATCACGCCTGACGGACCGGTGCTCATCAAAGCAGGTGATGCCCTGTCGGGCATCCAGCCCGACCTGCCCGATATGGCATTCGTGCGCACGTTCCACCGCGGACGCGAAACAGTCTACTTCCCCGGCTCATCGCTCAAGGGAGTGATCCGCAGCCACTGCGAACGCATCGTGCGCACCTGCGTGCCGCTCAGCGAGGATAGCCCCGCAGCCTGCGATCCACTTTTCGACAAGCTTGAGCGGGGCGGCCCTCGCATCCATCCAAAGGAAAAGCGCGTCGTCTCGTGCTGCAAGTGGTTACAGGAGCGTCACAAGAACGCCGATGGTTGGGAGATGTATGCGCGATCGTGCTTCGTCTGCAGGCTGTTCGGCAACACCAGCCTCGCTTCCCACAGCAGCTTCGGCGACGCGGTCCCGATCGACGGGCTCGCCGACGATGATGACCCGAACCTGACCGAGGAACGCAACGGGGTAGCCATCGATCGCATCTACGGATCAGTCGCGGGAGGAGCGCTGTTCCAGTTTGAGGTGGTAACGCGCGGTACCTTCGAGGCCACGATCCAACTGAGGAATTTCACCTGTGCCCACCTGGGCCTGATCGGACTGGCGCTTAGGGACCTCAATGACCAGCGCCTCCTGGTAGGTTTTGGCAAGTCAAGAGGGCTGGGGCGCGTGAAGGCAGAGGTTGCGTCCGTGACCCTGCGTCGCTGGGCGCCGCTGGATTCTGGCAATCAGAGGCTTGTTGGCTTCCTGGACCCCTCCGTCGAACAGCGCTACAGACTTGGCCTGTCCGATGTCGCGCTGGCAAATGACCGCATGGACCTGCCTGTCGCTTTCAAACCCGACGATCTCGGCATCGATACCGCCGAGATTAGCGGAGATGCATTGAAGCTTCTCTGGACCAATGCGGCGGAAAATTGGGCATCCGCCGCGCAGTCGATGGGAGGTGGGTAGGTGGTCCACGACGGCGATCAGGTCAGCGCAGCCTACAGCTTCGTGCCGTTTCCCGAGCAGCATGCAAGGGGTCTCGAACCGGCTGGACACCATATCGTATTCGTGAAGGGTCGCGTTTCGGGCGAGATCCGAGCGGTACTCTTCGCATTGACGCCTATCCATATCGGGTCAGGACGTGAACGACTGCGCAGTGACAGCGCCCCTCCAATCGTCAAGGGTGCAATGAGGTCCTGGGTACGCAATCCACAGTCAGATGGCGGATCGGCACGCACAGGGGCGAACCGGCTCATCATACCGGGCATGTCCATCAAAGGAGCAGTCCGCTCAGTCTTTGAGGCCATCACGGGCTCGTGCGTATGCATATCGAAAGCGGGTGGTGTCGACCGAGCATGCGTGAGCAGAGAGCACCAGCGCGATCTGTGCCCCGCGTGCCGTGTCTTCGGGGCAATGGGCTACCAGGGCAATCTGCACTTTTCAGATGCCGTACCCGCCCGGGACAAGGAAACAGGCAAGCCGCAGGTGACGGTCCGTGTGGCTGCCTTGCCACACATGTGGCCACCGGTGAGCACGAGCGACCGGTACAATCCGATCCAGGGCCGGAAGTTCTACAGGCATGGTCGTCTACGGTCGGGCCCAGTGCCGGTCGAGGTCGCTGATAAGGGATCGCGTTTCGACGTGCGAATCGGCTTTGAGGCACTCACCGAGTCGGAGCTGGGTTGCCTGCTATTGGCTCTTGGCGCGAAACGGCCCTCAACCGGCAACCGAATCCTGCTGAAGCTCGGCGGCATAAAATGCGCCTGCTGCGGCAGCGCTCAGTTCATCGAGATGGGGGCGCGCTTGTGGACCGAACAAGACTGGCTGGCTTTCGACCGCGCCCCGCAGCCCATGACCGCCGAGGACTACGGACGGTACCTCGCCGCAGCCGAGGAGCTCCTTTCCGATGGTGGCGCGCAGTTCGAAAGGCTTGCGGAGATCATGGATTTCCCACGAGACCTGAACCAACTGGAGTTGTGCGGCTATGAGGAAGCGGCACCTTGACGATACTGAATGGGCTCACGCCGAGCGCATTGCCAACGAACTGCATCGTGCCGGGTGCGACCACAATGAGTTGCGCAAGGTCCTCGGAATGACCCGCGAAGCCCAGAGCGCCGCCACCATGGAGAGCATTATGGAGCTGCAGAAGCTGCGCCTGCAGCATCGGCGTTCGCTCGCCCGCAGTTCGTCCACGAGCGGCTACTGGGAGACGGTCTACCAGGCGACCAGACCCCTCGCATCCATGGCCCCGGATCGCGCAGCGCTGGTGCTAGGCTGGGCGGTGCGCATCCTGATGGGTAAGCCGCGCACGCTCACCACAGGGGGGCGCAAGCAATGGCAGCAGAACAGGGGACGGTGACTTCCGGCACATCTATCACACGCCGAACCGTCTGGGAATGGCTATGGTTGACGCGTGGAAGGCAACCACCTTGGTCCGGGCTGAAGGGCGGCACGCGTCCCTATCGGGGCGGTTGGTTGCACCTGGTGCCTCTACTGCTGCCCCCGCCCGCTGTTGGCCTCCTAATCTGGCTTTCTCAGTGCGGAGGTCAGTTCGTACGCGACGTCGTATTCGGCGCGCTCGCGACCCTCTTGGCGGCTTTTGCCTCCTTCGTTTGGTACCAGCGGAGATCGACAGCCGCGCGACGCGCAAAGCGAAAGCTAATCGACGCGTCCACAACCTGCGCCGAGGAGCGCATGCTTCAGAACTTGTTGCAGGATCCACAGGCTGATCCGACAGAGACCGTGAAGCATCTCAAGCGGATCTCGCCACGCCTGCGAAGACAGTTGGCCGACGAGAAGATTCTTGATGAAATCAAGGCGATGGTCAGCACTAGCCCCGGGCCACTGCTGGACGGTATGCGCCTCGACCTGTGGAGGGACCGTTTCTTCGGGGATGTGTCCTTCGGGTGTGACGGCGACGAAGAGCTTGGTCTCCCTGTCTGCGATGTCCTTGTCGAATGGTCGCGTCTGATCGAGCTCGCTCGACAGGCGCAGGCCCTGCGAAGGCGGACGCTCCTGCGAGCCTGCTTGCGGAGCGCCGAGGCGGCCATCGCGCCTCTCTTATACGTGGACACAACAATGCTCCCCGGGCTCTGCCTGCTGCTTTCAGCAGAGATAGACCCAGAGCACCAGCTGCGCTTGGGGGCAATCCATTACTCCCAGGTCCGCTATCACGAACGGTTCTGCCTTAGGGAAGACCCTGATATGTGTCTCGGTTGCCCCCGGAAGACCGCGGCGTCCGCACAGCAGCCAAGGAAAGACGCCGTACCACCGGTCGAAGACACGTTCTTCCCCGCCTGCTACCCCTCACCCCTCCACAACCACCTGCCCCATGCCCACGGTGGTCTTACGCCCGACCCCTGAGTACCCCGCGAAGCGCGCCATCAGCGCCGCCGCCCGCGTGGACCGGACCGACCAGGAGCTTTACGTGGGATTCCAGTGCCAATGACAGCGGCGTGGCGAACCTGAAGCGGCGGGTCACCGAGCGTGACGGCGCAGTCTGGAACGATGACTGCGTCGAAATGTTCCTGGATCCCACGGGCGGTCGAGGGGAGTACCTGCATTTCATCGCCAACGTGTCCGGAGCCCAGTACGACGAGCGCGGGGCGGACTCGTCCAGGGATCGTTTCCGGATCGCCCGGACGTGTGTCTCGCAGGGCGTGGATGTGGAGCCTGAAAACTGGTACCATGTGGCATACACCCATCGTGCGGAGCCCAACGGCCCGAGGCCTTACGGGGAGACCGGCAAGACCCACGTAGACCGCTTCTTCCTGGTGGCGGCTGAGTAGGCGTGCACGACCTGGTGCCCCGTGCGCGATGGAGCGGCGGCAAATACACGCGCTGCGACCATCCGTCCCGCGAGTACGACAGGCCGCACAGGTGGATCCAGGCAGGGAAGGGAATACCGGCCACGCCGAGACCTGGTTTCATCATGATGCCGTTTCAGTGGTCGGGCAAGCAGGGCGAGTACCCTCAGAGGAGGTCTTTCCATGCTGACGCGACTCATGACTGCAGTTCTGCTGGCAGGTCTGCTCGTCCCGGTGGTCGCTGAGCCGCAGGACCTTGTGGTAGACCCCTTCACGGATGCGCACGGATGGCAGGTGGGTGGCGCACGGGTGGGTTACCGGTTGGGCCGCAGTGGGCTGGAGGCCTCCCGCGAGAAATCCCCACCAGGGTGGGATGGCGCCCTGAAGCTGGTCTGCGACTTCAGCGAGAGGCGTTCGCGGGTGTCGGCGTATCACACGGGGCCTGCCATTCCGGGTGTCTGCCAAGACCTGGCTTTCTGGCTTTACGCCGAGGGGGGCGGCTCCGATCTGAAGTTGTCTTTGGAGGACGCGCGGGGTCGCTGGTTCGAGCGCGCTCTCGGTTCAGTGGACTGGACGGGCTGGCGTCAGATACGCGTTGAGGTGGGTTCCGGAGCGGACTGGCGCCCGCTTCTCCGGCGGGGCGAAGAACTTCTGCCGATTCTGCACCCTGTGAACCTGCGCCAGATCGCCTTCCAGCGCCACGCTGACGCCGAGGAAATGCAGACCTATTACCTGGGGGCTCTGACGGCGCGGTGTGACGTCCTTGCCGCGGACCGCGTCGAGGCTGCGGTTCTGACGGACCGCCCGGGCAACCTCTTTGAACTGGGGGAGATTGCCCGGATGACTGTTGCATTGTCGAATTCGGGACAGGAGCCGGTGACGGGTCAGCTTGTGCTTCCGGAGGTCGCGACGGAGCCCAGGGATGTGAGTCTTCTGCCGGGCACCGCAACGGAGGTCACCGTTGGTCTGCCGACGGATCGCCTCGGCTCCCACAGTGTCCGCATCCTCCTCGTCACCGCAGACCGCACCCGGGAGTGGACAGCGCGCTACGCCGTCACCCGTGCCGTGGCTGAGCGCCCCGCCGACACGGACGCCATGTTCGGTGCCTGCGGCAATTGGGTCGGTTTTCAGGCGGAGCAGCGTCCCCTGGTGCCGAGGCTGAATCGCGATGCCGGGATACGGTGGACGCGGTTTGGTATCGTCTGGCCCCTGGTCAACCCACGAGAGGGACTGTTCGCATGGAACGTGCCGCAGCGCGTGGACGGGGCCGTGGGAAGGGCGCTGTCCGCGCTGGAGACCGGGCTCAGCCGGCCCCACGCCGAGGCGCTCAACTGCCCCGATGCGGTGACCATTGCGCTCTGGACCCGTTGCGCCGGGGCGAATGGCGCGTGGCAGTTCCTGCTGAGCAAGTGGGAGAGCGGTGGCCCGCGCAACTATGGGGTGTATCTGCACGCGCAGACGGGCGAGTTCCACTTTACGGGTACGTTCACAGCACTTGCAGGGAAATGGTCGGACTTCGGCGCGGGCGTCCGGGGCTGGGGAGACAACTGGCGTCATTGGGCCGCGAGTTACTCGCGCGAGGCGAGACAGGTGCGGCTGTATGCGGACGGTGCGCTGGTGCGGCAGTACGAGATAGACGGCGGCGACCTCGCTACGAATGATGGGCCGTTGACCCTGGGCAGCGGCTTCCCGGGCGACATGGATGAGGTGATGATTTACCGTCGGGCGCTGAGCGGCGCGGAGGTGGCCGCTCTGGCAGCCAGGAAGGCGCCGCCGATGGAGGGGCTGGTGGCATGGTGGGACGGGGAGGGCGACGGGCGGGCAGTGGAGGACCGCTCGGGGAATGGACTGGACATTGTGGGAACCGAGCCCCACAACAAGGACACCGCCCGTGCGGCGCTCGCGGTCGGCATCAAGACGCTGGCGCAGTTGACGCATCCTCCCGCCTGGGCAGCCATCCGAGTCGGCGCCTCCAAGCCGAAGCCAGAAGCCTGGGCAGCGTATGTCGAGGGCGTCGTACGGGAGTACCGAGACGTGATCCAGCACTGGGAGATCTGGAATGAGCCCAACAACCCAGTGTTCTGGAAGCCCAAGCCGGACCCGCAGGAGTACATGGACGTCCTGAGAGTTGCTTATGAGGCGGCCAAGCGCGGCAACCCCGACTGCACCGTGCTGATGCCCGGCCTCGCGGGACCGTGCGAGGGGCGTTATGGAATCGACTTCCTGGACGCGCTGCTGGAGCAGGGAGCGGCGCGGTATTGCGATGCCATCTCCGTCCATCCATACCGGCACGGAACACCTGAGGAGACCGATCTGGAGGGGGACCTGCGGCACATCATGGAGATGGCCGAACGCAACGGCGGGCGGCGTCCGCTGTGGTTCACGGAATGGTCCTGGCCGACCCAGATACCGGGAGGGTCAACCGAGGAACGCCAGGCCCGCCTGCTGGCACGGGCGTATGTGATCGCTCTTGGTACAGGCAGCGTGGAGCGGTTCTTCTGGTTCCGCTTGCACGACTCTGGGACCGACCGGTTCTATGATGAGGACAACTACGGCCTTTGCTACTCGGACCTCACGCCCAAACCTGCCTACTTTGCGCACAAAACGATAGCCGAGCTTCTCGAGGGAGCACGACCGGAGGCGAGTTGGGACCTGGGGCCGAAGGCCATGGGGCGGTGCTTCCGCACCCCGCGGGGCCGGGTCGCCGCCCTGTGGTGCCCCAAAGGGACGGAAACAGTGGCAGTTGACGTGGGCGAACGGTCGGTGCAGGTCGTCGACTTGATGGGGAACGAGCGGACCGTGGCCACGCGGGATGGGGTCCTGGTGCTGGAGGTCGGGGAGGACATGCAGTACCTATCGGGGCTGCCGGAGACAGCAGGGCCACGGGGCGCGCTAGTGGTGGCAAGTCCCATCAGGCTGCGTCCAGGTGAGAACGGCGTAGTGCCAGTCGCCATTGCGAACCCGCTCCCAGGGGAAGAGCGGGGGGTGATCCGCCTGGAGGGAATTGAGCACACATTCACGGCGCCAGGTCGCGGGAAGGTGGAACTTGCCCTGCCCGTACAAGTGGGCGACAATGCGCCTGTGGGCTGGCTGGAACTGCCCCTGCAAGTGCACTTCCTGGGACTGGACCTGAAACTGACGGCGCGGGTCGGCGTCCGGGGAACCGCCGATGATGCGGGCCCGGTGGGGGTCTGGCATCTGGACGAAGGAGTGGGCGAGGTCCTGACTGACAGCTCCGGTATGGGCCACCACGGCTCTGTGACGCAGCCGGAGTGGGTGGAGGGCAAGGCGGGGAGGGGGTTGCGCTTCCGCGGCGACGGCTATGCCGTGGTACCCGATGCACCCGCTCTCGACCTGCGGGATGAAGTCACGCTGGCCTTCTGGCTCAGACCGGAGGCAGATACCGGCACGTGGCAGTTCCCAGTGACGAAATACCGGGAGACCGACAAGCTGCGCAACTACGGGGTCTACCTGTGGCCAGGCCGCCTCTCCCCGTGCTTCTCGGCCTCCCTAGAACACGGAGCCAGCCGTAATACCGACGTGGTATCCCTGGTCCGCCTGACGCCGGGACAGTGGTACCACCTGGTGATGACTTACTCAATGTTTGATGAAACCGTGCGGCTCTATGTGGACGGGGAGACTGTTGCGGAGTGGAGAACACAGGAGGGGGCCATGCTGACCAACGATGAGCCACTGCGTATCGGGACAGGGACCGCAGGGGTCATTGACGAGGTTGTGGTCTACCCGCGTGCTCTATCTGCGGAGGAGATCCGGGGGCTGATGTAGACAAAGACGCCCGAGTGTAACCGGATGGCAGATGGAACACCGTTCTCATGCGCGTGATCGCTCCTGCTCGGTTCAGCATCGTCACTCGTGGAGCGCGCGGCCCGGGCGCTGCTGCTGGGGGACTTCGAAGTTTCCGGGCGGGGAGCGGTGCCACGGGGCGCGCTGCGGGAAGAGGTTGGCGGGACGGCGGTCCTATCAGGGCTGGCGCTGGAGCTGCAGGGGGCAGGGCGCGCGCATGCAGCGGCTGACCTCTGCGATGGAGGCCCCGGAATGATCGATGCGCCCGGTTCCGTTGGTCCCCAGTTCGCCCTGCCCTTGGGAGACACATCAAGCTGGCACAGGGCGAAATGGAAGCCATCCAGCTTGTGGTCTACAGCCGAGACCGCAGCCTGCACAATTGCCAACTAGCGGGCGAGCGTCTCGCCGGTCCCGGCGAGGCGTTTCTGGCTGCGCCCGAAGTGTCCGTGGTCGGCTCGTTCCTCACGGGGAAACCCGGGACCTACCCGGTTGACTACGACGGCTGGCACGCGGACGTGCTGCTGCCACCCGCACCGGTTGACATCCCGGCGGGTGACTTCCAGGCATTCTGGGTCCGAATTCGCGCGCCCAGAGACCAGCCTCCCGGCACCTACCGCGGCGAAGTCAGGATCCGGGCGGGCTCGGAGGTCACCATTGCTTTCCCGTTGGCCGTGACTGTCTGGCCCTTCGCGCTGCCCGAACGGCCTTCGCTGGACAACGCGCTGAGTTTCGATGAAGGGCAAGTGGCGGCAGTCTACGGGAAGCCTGACAGGGAAATGGTGCGCAGGTATGCGGAGTTCCTGCTGCGCAACCGCATCGAGTTCACCAGCATCTACCGCAAAACCCCGCCCGACCTCGAGCTCCTGGCTGAGCTGCACCACAATGTGCGGCCCTTCCGCTTCAACATACTGGGCCTCAACCGCTACATGGCCGAGATCAGCCCTCAGGAGTCGGAGCCGCACGTCAGCTTCGTGCTGAGTCAGCTGCGTAACGTTGTGCCGGAGTTGGACAAGAGGGGCCTGCTGAAGTATGCCTACCTGTACGGGTTCGACGAGTTGCCACCGTCCAGGGCGCAGGACATCGCGCGGATTGCCGGCGCCATCCATGGCGAGTTCCCTGAGTTACCGATCCTGACCACTGCCGCAGACCCGGCCTACGGCGCCGATGGGGTCCTGAGTGAGGCGATCGCCGCGTTCTGCCCTGGCGTTGCGAGCTACGATCTCGAGCGTGCGGACCTCGCGCGCGCCAAAGGCAAGAAGGTCTGGTGGTACTTCTGTCAGGGAGCCTACCTCCCGAACATCAACTGGTACCTGCAGTACCCGCTTATTGACGTTCGCATGCTGTTCGGCACGATGGCCGCGCGTTATCGCCCCGACGGAGTGCTCTACTGGTCCATCAATTCCTGGACCAACGGCGGCCTTGCCCGGCCCCTTGAGGGCGGGCCGCTGTTTCCTGACATCGCCCCCGGTTGGAAGGGCGATCACGGGGAGGGCCTGCTGGTGTACCCCGGGCCGGACGGACCGCTGTCTTCGGTGCGGCTTGAGAATGTGCGGGACGGGTTAGAGGATTTTGAGTACTACACGTTGCTCCGCCAACGGGTTCAGGCCCTAGCAGAGATGAAGCAGTTTTCTGATCCCGGGGCCGCCCCACTGCTGCAGTCGGCGCGGCGCTTGATGGCGGTTCGCCCTCACTTGGTGGCAGACAAGACGCGGTTCAGTCGCGACCCGGCGACCCTGAGGGCGGAGCGAGAGCGCATCGCAAGCACGATTGTAGCTCTGGGTGAGTTGCTACGGGCCGAATGAACCGCTTGATGAGTGGATGGGGATCGTGCATCGTCTCAGTACCGGCGAAGCGCAGGCGCACTGACCGACCAGGAAACGAGATGCGCCGCGACCGCGGACCGGAAGGGGATCACAGTGAAGCGTGTGTCAATGGCTGATCGGGGGACAATTGTCGGCGGCGTGTTGCCGTTCGTCCGTGCACGTCTTGGTGCTCTGGCCGTCTGGGCGACAATTCTCGCACCGTTGCCGGCGATTCCGGGTGTTGCAGGAGCCGACGTTGCGCCTCATCCCGAGTGGCGCAACTCGCTGGTCCCGCGCGGCCAGTCAGGCCCGATGCTCACGCTGGCGCAGAGCGGGAAGACCGCCTACACGATCCTGGTTCCGGGACGCCCGACCGGCCCGGAGCAGAAGGCCGCCGAGGATCTCGCGAAGTGGCTTGGCGAGATGACGGGTGCGACCTTCCGCATCGTTCGGGAGCGCCCTGGCTATCGAGTCACAGGACGCGAAATCAGCATCGGAAACACCCGCTTCGCTTTGCGCACCGGGGTCGCGAAACCCGAGACCGACCTCAGCCGCTGCGGTTACAGCATCGCCGTCAGAGGCAGCTCCCTGTTCATCCTGGGCGGGCGGCAGCGCGGGGTCATCAACGGCGTGTACTGCCTGCTGGAGGAGGACCTCGGCTGCCGTTGGTATGCCCCCGGAACGCAGTACATCCCCCGGCGATCTACACTGCGGTTCAGACCCGTTCAGCGCACTTACGTCCCGGCCCTTGAGGACCGCCGCGACCCCTACAACGCCGACACGATGTTTGACGTGGACTGGTCGCTGCGTAACAAGACCCTGGGCGCCTGGGCGAAGGTCCCGCCGGAGTGGGGTGGCCATCCCGGCTGGCCGGGGGCGCATACCTTCCAGCGCTATGTGCCTCCATCGCTCTTCGGCGACCATCCGGAGTACTTCGCCGAAGTGGCCGGCACCAGGAACCCCGCCCAGCCCTGCCTGAGCAACCCGGACGTTCTTGCCCTGGTCATTCGACAAGTGCGCGCCCAACTGCGGGACCGGCCTGAGACGCGAGTACTGGATATCTCGCTCAACGACCTGCCTCCCAGCTCCTACTGCACTTGCCCGGACTGCAAGCGTCTCACCGCGGCAGAGGGTAGCTTCATGGGTCCGCTCCTGCAGTTCATCAACGCAGTGGCGGACGCGATCAAGGATGACTACCCTGAGACCAAAATCAACACCCTCGCCTACCAGGGAACGGTTGCCCCGCCGAGGACAATCAAGCCCCGGCCCAACGTATGCTTCTGGCTCTGCACTGATGCCCGCTGGTCGCGGCTCAATGACTATGTGGGGGACATCGAGGCCATCAGGAAGGCCTTCGAGGGATGGAGCGCCCTGGGAGCCAACATCATCGTCTGGGACTACCCGTCCTCCTTCCATTATCTGCAGATCAACCACAACATGCCGGTCTACCAAAGGAATCTACAATTCTACATCAGGCACGGCGCGACCGGGGTGATGTACCAGTACGCCGATGCGGAGTCTAACCACGGCGCGGACCACAGCTTCATGCTGAGCTGGACCGTCGCGAAACAGATGTGGGACCCATCCCGCGACACGTGTGCGCTGATCCGCGACTTCAACTACGGCTACTATGGGGCCGCCGCGCCGTACATGCAGCAGTACGACGACATGCTGTGGGAGGCGTGGGAGCAGTGGAGCAAGGACAAGAGCCACAGCCCCATTGATCGAGCCTTTGTCGCGCGGGGGTGGAGGCTACTGAAACAAGCGGAAGCGCTGGCGCAGGGCGACGAGGCGCTGACCAAGCGCATCAAGACCGCGCAACTGCCGCTCATGTACACCATGGCAACTTACGGCCCAGGCCAGGACTCCGAGGCGTTGGACCTGGACGACTTCGAGAAAACCGCTCGCGACGCCGGCATGCGCTACATCCACATTGATGGCGCCGGGCCGAACGTGGACCGCTACTTCGCGAAGCTGCGGGAGTTGTTCGCTGTCAAAGTGGACGACATCGGGTGGGTGGAACTGAGCGATGCCTGGCGGTTCGCTCGCGATCCCGGCGATGTGGGACTGGAGCAGCGGTGGTTCGCGGCGGACTTCGACGACACCCAATGGACGACGATCAGCTCGGACCGGGGCTGGGAGGAGCAGGGCTTCGCAGGCTACGACGGATACGGCTGGTACCGGCAGATCGTCGAAGTGCCCGCAGACGTGCTGGCGCGGGATGACCTCAAGATGCTGTTCCTGGCTGTGGACGAGCAGGCGGAGGTGTTCATCAACGGTGAGAAGGTCTTCGAGCACACAACCGCCTCGACGGGTCGGAGCGTGGCGGCGCTCTGGAAGCAGCCTTTCATGTTCGACCCGAAGCCGTGGCTGAAACCGGGGCGCAACGTACTGGCAGTGCGTGTGCATGACTCCACGATGCAGGGAGGCATCTGGCGGCCGCATTACTTCGCCTGGGGCAAGGGCCTGACAGCCGACAACTTCGAGGACGTGGTCAGGATCCGGGGCGAAGCCTCGGGTGCCGCGGGCCGCTGAGACGAGAGGAGACATCTGCCAAGTTATCCCCCACGCCCACCGCGCTTCAAGACGGTACTGAAGTTAGGCCCCGGGCACCGGGCCGGACACTGCGTGAGTACCTGATCACTGTGTGCCGTCAGACAGGGGCGGGAGTGATGAGCTATAAGCAGTTCAGGCCGGAACAGACCGGCGCGACGCCTCACCAGGCGGTGACCCGGTACCAACACACCGTGAGCGCGGACGGGAAGATGCACCCGGACCGCATCAGGCCTATGGCAGGGCAGAACTACGTGTAGGGTCGAGTTCCTGATTGCGCTGGATCAGACTGATCCCATGTACAACTCACCGGTGAGCAGCTCAAGAAGGCGCCCCTTGCGTCGGTGGGCTCGGAGACTTCCCGCGTTCACAGCACGGACTGCAGACCGCCCCTTGCCCATCGGCCTACGGTCTTAGCCCGCCCTATGCACAAACTCTCGCGCGATGGCCTGGAGCGTGGCCGTCTGGCGGTCTCGATGGTGCATCCGTCGGGGTGTCGAGGCGGATGGTGCCACAAAGCAGGTGCGAGCAGGTCTGCTGTGTCAAAACGAGCTCGTTGAGCCCCTGCTCGCCGTGCAGCAGGCGCGCTCAGGCTGCCGGGTTGTCACCCGGTTGAGATGAGAAGCGGAAAGGTCATCGGGGCCAGGGATGGACCAAATGCGGCGAGGGTTTGTGTGGGTACCGGGAGTTGCCCCACGTCGCGCAAGGCACTTCGCGGCAGGTCTTCGTGGGGCCGGCCGGACGCCAGGTGCAGCCAGAAGCGGCGGGTGTAGATCCGCGTACCTGACGGTCCTGCAGAAGGATTCAGCAGCGTCGCGGCGAAGGACTACCAGTCGCATTCCCCACACAGCGCCGCTCCCTTCGGCATTTGCCCCTGCGCGGGGCGGGATGGTGCGGGGCTCTTCCGGGAGAGGCATCGATGTCGGCCAAGGCCAGGCACGTCGCCGCGCTTCTTTTCATGCTTTCCCTCTGGGCGCCCACTGCCCATCCCGCCACTGCTGCACCGCTCGACGACCTGCGGACGCTGTTCACCGCCGATCCGGCCCTTGCGTTCCAGCAGGCTGCGGACCTCCTCGACGCATGCTTGGCTACGGAGGATCTTGCTCAGGCGCTGGAAGTGTTCCGGGTGGTGGGTAGCCGGGCCGCGCAACTGCAGGCTTGGGCTCCGTGGGACGCGATGGCGGCTCGTGTCGAACCGATGGCGCGCCAACGGGGCGACTGGAAGGCGGTGGAGGAACTGCTGACCGCCCGGGTCCAGTGCCAGGTCTACGTCCCGGGTGGGCTGCGCCCTCCGTACTGGGGTAGGGGGCAGCATTTCGTCCGCTTGTTCGAGGCTGCGCGCCAAGCGCGGCAGAAAGCCGGGCTTCCCCCGAGCGCTTCGTCCTACGAAGGGCTCTACGAGGAACTCCGGGCGCTCAGCGAGGCCGACCCGGCGAGCTACTGGATCGAGACCCAACCTGTCTCGGCCATACTCCTGCCCATCATCCGGACTGTGGAGGAGGCCGGCGCGGCGGCCCAGTATTCTGACATGCATCGCGGTGTGTTGCGCCTCATCCAGCAGCTTGAGGGCGCCCTTGATGCCGGGGGGAGTGATCTGTCGCTGCGCGACTACACGCGGCTTGCCCACTACATCGGAACTCACATTGGGCAGCCGGGCGGCGAAGCAGTGGTGCCCCCTCTGCGCCAACTGGTGGACCGTTGCGGCGATGCGAACACCGGCGGAATGACGCTGGAGGGAGTTATGGAAGCCTGCGCCCGGCGGTGGTCCGGTCGAGACGACGTCTTCCGGGACACATTCTACTGGAGCCTCACGCATTTCCGTCCTGCGAGGCACCAGCCACCGGTCGCAGGGGTCGGGCTATGGTGCCAGAAGCTGGCAGTCTTCGGGCGCGAGGGTGAAGCGGTGACGCTGGTGCACCGGCTGATGGGGATGGCTGCACAACGTGGCCCTGGTCTCCCTGCCTGGGGCGCCCATCGATTGCTGTGGCGCGGCTCGCCCGACAGCGTCCTGCAGCAGGTACTCGACCTAACGGTGCGCGAGGGGTGCGACATGGCCACCAACCCTCCGAACTGGTACCCTCACCCCCCTCTCACTTTCGTCAAGGACTTTGCGGGGCAGGTCTCGGAGATCACGCGTCTCGCTCCCGACGAGCGGCGTCCCGTCTGGGCCCGCAAGTGCGCCGAGGCGCTGCAGGACATGGCGCTTTCGCTGGAGGACGCTGCAGCGGTCGCTGACGGACTCAATCGGGCGGCGGATGTCTACGAGCAAGGCAGCTGGACAGATCCCGCGGAAGAATGTCGGGCGCTGGCAGCAGCGATTGCGTCGAGTGACCCGACCGCACTTCTGCAATCGGGCCTCATGGCCGCACGCTCTGCCGCATCCGCAGGTGATTGGGGCGCCGCTATCCGACGGCTTGCCGACGTCACTGCCGCCACGCAAGGGCCCTCAGTGGAACTGCTCCAGGCTGCGCTGCTACTGCAGGAAGCGTACCTGCGCCTGGGCAGGGCCGACGATGCTGAGCGGTGGTTCACGCGGGCACATCAACTGGTTCACTCTCTGCCTCTCAGCGCCGCTGAGAAGGCGAATTACCTGGTATCGATGGCAGCGCTGTGTGACCTGGCGACTGGGGATGCGGCCTGCATTGAGCGCAAGACCTTCCTGTTGCAGCAGGCCGAGGCCGCGGCGAAGGAAGCGGGGCTCGACCTGCTGCGGGAGAAAATCAGCAGTCAACTGGCCGATGTCGCCCTGGTCGGTGGAGACCTGGAGACGGCGAAGACCGCGCTGATCCAGATCGTGGATCGCACCGAGACCAGACGGGAGCAACTCGCATTCGACCCAGTGTTGCGCCAGCACTGGTTTGCTGACAACATCGGCCCTTACCGGAAGCTGATGCGGGTCGCCGCGCTGACGAACGATCCGTTGCTTGCGCTGTCTTGCGCTGAGCGCATGCGGGCGAGGGCACTGGTGGATCAGCTCTCGTGGCAGAAGGTAGATATGGCGGTGAACCTGGCGCCGGAAACGCAAGAGCGTCTCAAGCGACTGCGGGCGATGCGAAAAGAGGCCTACGGGCTCCTGCAGCAGGCGCTTGGGGGAGGAAAGCCTGAGGTCGAGACGGATGACCTGCGCGGGAAGTACATGCCCATCCGCGGCCAGTACATGCCGATCCGTGGGATGTATATGCCCATCCGCGGGCCACTGGATCGAAACGTCCTGGCCAGTGAGGCAGACATCGCACACCTGAAGGAGCTGCTGGGTAAGCTGGCCAGCGAAGAAGCGGCCATCGAGTCGGCAGTCCGCGAGCAGGTTCCAGCCTACGAGATGGCCAGCGCGACGCGGGTCCCGACGGGACAGGAGATAGCAGATGCGGTGGCGGCCCACCCGAAGCTGGGCGTTCTTCACTACACCTTCACGGACCAGGGCCTGGCAGTGGTGGCGATGGGGCCGGGTGGCGGGCCGAAAGTCGCGCACATTGAAGTAAGCGGGGATGCGCTGTGGGAGCGTATCGGCAAGTTCCGAGAGATGATCTGGGAACGCAAGGTGGAGGCCTTTCAGGAAGCCGCGGACCTGTTCACGCTACTGGTCTTGCCGGTGTATGGCGTCCTTCCGGGGGCGGAACGGGTCTGGGTCATCGCCGACGGGGCTCTGCAACTCGTGCCCTTTGGGGCTCTGTTGGGCCTGGACAAGGTCTTTTTGGCATACCATTGCGCAGTGGCCACTGCTCCGTCCCTCTCGCTGGCGCTCGTGTCTCGTGGGGAACGCCCGGCCGCCGGGAAGCCCGCGTTGGTGGTGGCGGCCCCGGATACGGGTGCATTGTCTCTGGCCGGAGATGACACCCGTGGCAAGTACATGCCGATCCGGGGGATGTACATGCCGGTCCGGGGAGCCTACATGCCAATCCGCGGCGAGGAGGGCGTGAGCAGCGCTCTGACTGCCATGGCGATGATCCCCCTGCCCGGTGCGAAGGCCGAGGGCGAGGCCATTGCGGACATGATTCCGGGGTCTGAACTTGTCAGCGGCAAGGAGGCAACCAAGGAGCGATTGCTTGCCGAGGGCAGCGACTGCGGCTTGCTGCACATAGCTACCCACGGCTACGCCGACCCGGATTTCCCGGAGTTCTCCGGCCTGTTGCTGGCTTCCGGCGATGATGTGAAGCCATACGATGTGCTGACAGCCCAGGAGGTCTACACGTGGCCGCTGAAGGCGCGGCTGGTCACCCTGTCGGCATGTCAGACGGCGCTGGGCAAGGACGTGGAGGGTGAGGGACTTCTCGGTCTGTCGCGGGCATTCATCTATGCCGGAGCGCAGGACGTGCTGTGCAGCCTTTGGCCGGTGTCG
Source organism: Armatimonadota bacterium (assembly GCA_013314775.1). NCBI lineage: Bacteria > Bacillati > Armatimonadota > Armatimonadota bacterium. Next base: position 103,837 of record JABUFB010000015.1, read on the forward strand.
GACGAGAGCACGAAGACGCTGATGACCGCGTTTTACAAGGGCCTGGCGGAAGGCCAGTCGGTCGAGAACGCGCTGCGCAGTGCTCAGAGGGCGCTGATGCAGGTGACAGAGACCAATCACCCGTTCTTCTGGGCAGGCTTTACGGCGGTGCGAGGCCCTGAGTGAGGGGCCGCATTTTTGTCGCCGCAGGTTGCTGTCGATCACCGCAGTGTGCGCGAGGGAGTATCACTTGCCACAGGAGCACCATTGCCCTGCGTGCGGTCGCGCGATTGCACCCGACGACCGCTTCTGCGGCCGCTGTGGGACCGCGGTTGCGGATAAGCCGGCGTCGGCTCCCCGGGCTGCCCGGGCTTCGCTCGGCGAGGTGTTCGCCCACCTGCGTTCCGGTGAGCAGCGGCCCGCTACCATTCTCATGACTGACGTCTCTGGGTTCAGCAGTCTCGCGGAAGGCGTGGAGCCCGAGTGGTTGTACCACCTGATCAACCAGGTGTTCGAAGAGCTGGTCGACTGCCTCGTTGCCCACGGCGCCCACATCGACAACTACGTGGGTGATGAGATCGTTGCGCTCTTCGGGGTCCCCTTCGCCCAGGAGAAATCCGCGGTGCGAGCCATCCTCGCCGCCCTGTCCATGCGGGAACGCCTGGACCGCCTGAACCGGGCAGGACGGTTCGGGAACGTGCCTCTGGGCATCCACACCGGGATCAATGCGGGGCCCGTGATGGTCGGTCCCGTGGGGCACCGCGAACACGCCGACTACACCGTGATCGGCGACACGGTGAACGTGGCCAAGCGGCTGGAGAGTGAGGCCCCGGTGGGGGAGGTGTACGTCAGCAGGGCAGTGCGTGACGCCGCGGCAACTGAGATCGATTTCGAGTCGGTCGGCAGTGTGTCGCTACGGGGACGCCGGGAGCCTGTGGAAGTCTTCCGGGTGCTTGGGGCGCGGCGAAGGTCGAAGGCTTCACTGAGCAGCGAGGCGTCACCTGCCCGGGCGACAGTCCCTCGGGAACGAGAACTGGCCGAGTTGTCGCGACTGTCGGAGGAGGCCAGCTCAGGCAACGTGCGGGTCGCCTGCGTGACAGGCCCGCCCGGCATCGGCAAGTCGGCGCTGGTGGCTCACTGGCTGCAGAGCAACGCGCTCTCGGATTTCCGGATCCTCTCCGCCTTCTGCCACGCTTGCGGTCAGCAGTTCCCGCTACTTCCCTTGGCAGACATACTCTCCCAAGTCACCGGGCTCCGCGTGGAAAACTGGCCGCCCCAGGTGGTGGGGGACTTTGGGGCGGGGTTGGCCGCTCTGGGGCTGGCGGAATCTCACCGCCGATCGTTGTGCGGTGCGCTCAGCCACTTCTCTGTCCGCCCTCATCAATATGAGGCCTCGGATGCCCAGGGGCTGGGTGAGAGTCTGGCTGCGCTGATTGGGAGAATCACCGCTTCCGGCCCGGTTTGCCTGGTGCTGGAGGACATTCACTGGTGCGACGAGGGCACACAACAGGTGCTGGTTGAGGCGCTGGCCAGTTACTCGCGCTGGCCCCTGCTGGTTTTGCTGACCGCGCGCCCTCCACTGCCCGACTGGATGATGGCGGCGCTGCCTGTCACACTCGTGGACGTGCGACCACTTGCGCGGCGGGCGATGGAACAGTTGGTGGCGTCCTGGGCATCGCCGCAGATTCTCCCAGCTACAACAGTGCGGGCAATCTGCGACCGGGCGGACGGCCATCCGTATTTCGCGCGCGAACTGGTGCGGGCGTTGCGTGAGCGCGCCACACCTTCTGCCGGATCAGACGGGGGACTGCCGGACACACTTCAGGAGCTGTTCCTCTCCAGGCTTGACAGCCTGCCGCTGCCCCTGCGCCAGACCGTTCAGGCTGCCTCGGTGGTCGGGGAACCTTTCTCGGCGTCCTTATTGGCCTCCTGTCTGGAGGGCGACGTGCCTGTCTCCGATGGCATCCTGTGGCAGGCCGCTCAAGCCGGCCTGCTAAGGCCGGGTAGCGGGGCTGGACAGTATGTCTTCGGCCCGCGCCTTCTGTTTGATGCTGCGTACGCCACGATCCCTCCTTCACGCCGGCGCGACCTGCACGCGAGGATCGCGACTCATCTGGCTGGGCAGCTGAGCACTATGGGCGCATCTGCAGTGCATGCGGCAGCACACCATGCTTATCTGGGCTATGGAGACGAGCGTGCCCTGGACCTGCTGATGCGTTCCGCCGAGCAGTACCGGGCGCAGTACGCAAACCGCCATGCGATCCAGGCGGCCGGCAGAGCGCTGGAGATAATCGTTTCTCTACCCGATCCCGCGACCCGACTTGTGCAGCGACTGGAAGCGTTGTTGTTGCTTGCTCAATCGCACCAGGTTGTCGGGGAGTTGGGTGCGGCAGAAGGGGCACTTGCAGAGGCTGAGGTTCTCGCTGAGGACTGCACGGATTGCGAGATCAATGGGCGCATCGCGCTGGCATCGGCGACACTGCAGTGGATGCAAGGCGACCTGAGCAAGGCGAGCGCAGGCTTCGCGCGGGCGCATCAGATGTGGGAGGCACTGGGTAACGCGACCCGCGCCGCCCAGGCGTTGGTTGGCGGCGGATTGTGCGCCGGGCAGTCAGGTGACCGGGAAGGCGCGCTGGCGCTGTTCGAGCGCGCGGCCGCCGACCCGCGCGTGGAACCCTGGGTACACGCGGCTGCGGTCAATAACGCGGGCATCATGTTGCTTGAGGACGGACGGTACGAGGAAGCGGAGCCCTACCTTAGCGCTGGGCTTGACGCGAACGAGCGGGATGACGATCGGCGGGGGCGCGCGCAGTCGAAGACGAGCCTGGGCGAACTCAACTACCGGCGGGGCCGCCTCGACGTTGCTCGAGAATTGCTGGAGCAGGCCGTCGCAGAAGCCGGCGAGATCGAGGATGCATCGTGTCTGCCCCTGGCGACGGCATACCTGGCGCGGGTGCTGTCCGCCTCGGGTGGCGCGTCTGTGGCACGGTCTTTGCTGGCAGCAATCGCCCGGGATGTCGAAGTGCTCCAGCCCGACGTGGAAGCCCCCTTGCGGGTGGCAGAACTCGAGGCCACGCTCCCCTGCGCCGTGGTCGCAGCGGACCAGGCCGCCCGCGCCCAGGCGCGCGGCCTGCGAGCTCTTAGCAATTGGCCCGCCTGCCCTGGCCAGGTCAGCGCCGTCTGCCAGAATGCCTACGTGGAGATCCTGTGCGTGGGCGTTGAAGGAGCCCTGCTCTCCGGACACCGCACCACCGGCCCGTGGTTCGACAGGCTGCGCGATCATGCAGACTCCGCCGTGGATGTCCATCTCCGCAGGTATGCGGAATGGCTCCTGAGCCTTGCTGACCAGGGCCAGGAAGTTCCGCCTTTCGCGGACCAGCCGCAGTCTGACAGCGTTTCCGCGACCGATCCCGGAACCATCTTCAATGTCCGGGCTCGGCGCCTGCGCGAGGCGCTGGGCCGGTGACGGGGACCTCCCCAGGCTTGACCGAGCGTTGAAGCTCCGTGCGCTGCGTGACAACTCCTCATCAGGGCCCACGGAGCTACCCCCTCAGGGCTTGGTTTGGGGGACAACCTACCGTTCTCCGAACAAGGCTAGCTCCCTGCGTTCTCACCAGAACTCACGCCCCAGCATTCGACTTTCTTTCGGATTCAACAGCAGGAGAACTTGCCCGCGACGTCGTATCTCATAATCGAATGGCATGGTATTCCGTCATCTCTGCGCGGAAGACGTCCCTTGCTTCCCTCTGCTTGATGCCAGGCGCTGGCCTGTCATTTGGAGTTGGAGCCCTGTGGGCTTCGCAATCTCTGGAGGAGGACGACCATGCAAAGACGCGGATTCACGCTCATCGAGTTGTTGGTCGTGATTGCGATCATCGCAATCCTGGCGGCGATTTTGTTCCCCGTGTTCGCCCGGGCCCGGGAGAAGGCCCGGCAAGCAAGTTGTCTGTCCAACCTCAAGCAGATCGGCCTTGCGTTCATGATGTACGCTCAGGACTATGACGAGTGCTGGGGTTTCACAACCTGGTATGACTGCTACGACGCTTCCAACAACTGGCGACCGGGCGCGATGGGCTGGGCAATCTCCCTGCAGCCGTACATCAAGAACCGGCAGATGCTAGTCTGCCCAAGCGACGCGGAGAAGGCGTGCTTTTCCAAGCCGGGTGGCAACCAGGGCTACTTCCCCATGCTCCAGGCTGCGGGCTACAACCCCGCATCCGACACTCAGCCCGACCTTGCCGCCGCCTTCCCGCTGAGCTACGCCGCCAACGTGTACCTGGGCTGGAGCCAGAACGCCAACTCGATGGCTCAGATCCAGAACCCGGCAAGGTGCTTCCTTGTTTCGGAGCTGGGCAAGGGCAGTTACGCATACTCAGTGTGGTACATGTACCCTGGGTACGGGACGCCGACCCGATGGGAAGCGGGGGCCCGGCATAATGAAGGCCGCAACTACGCCTTCTGCGACGGGCATGCCAAGTGGACCAAGGAGCTCTGCGCGGCGGGTACGGCGGCCGGCACGGTTCTGACGACCTATCAGAACGCAGGTGTTTACACCTACCCGTCAACTCCATAGAGCAATCTTGTTACTACTTCAGGGCGGTGCCGGCGAGCGAAACGGCCGCACCGCCCTTTCTCTCGGTGGCACTCTCCCGTGTCACCGCATGGAGGCGAGCCATGCTCCGCGCGTTCCGGTATTGCCCCCAATTCGTGCTTTCAGTCCTCGTGGTCGCGCTCTTTTCGGCAGCCGACGCCGCCATTGTAGTCCAGCCTTACCTGCAGAACCCGACCGAGACCACCATGGACATTCTTTGGTGGACTGACACGGAATGCGCTGACAACCGAGTGGAGTATGGTGACGGCTGGCAATCCCGGGTTGACGTCACACCCGTTTTCGTGCCGACGATGGGGCGCTACCTGTGCCAGGCGACAATCACCGGCCTTGCCCCCGGGACACCATACCCCTACCGGGTGATCTCGGGCGAGGAGACCAGCGGTGAGTACACTTTCGCCACCTCGCCTTCTGCCGACCAGGCAGCAGTGCACGGGGTGCACATTGGCATACTGGGGGACGGGAGGACGGATAACGAGGCCGTCCGCCGGCGACACCGCCAGATCGCGCACCTCGCTCGAAGTCGCGGTGCCGACTTGCTTTTCGAGATCGGTGACATGGTCTACGACGGATCTCGGGCACACTGGGACTTCCTGATGCAGCGGGTCCTGACTACGAGCGACCCCGAGAACGCAGACTGCCCAACGGCGAGCTTCGTGCCCTACTTGATGGCAGTGGGAAACCATGAAATCTACGGTGGGGAGGGAGGCTACGCGAAGGGCGGACTGGCCGATACCATGCCGCGGTATCAGGCTATCGTAAGCAATCCCGACAACGAGACCACGGATCCTCGTTGGGCGGAGCGATACTACAGCCTGAAGTATGGGCCGATTACGTTCATCGTGCTGGATGCGAACAACACCAGTGCCGACGAACTGGACAATCACCGTGATATCCCCGATGGGTTCAGCCCCGACTGGGAGCCAGGCAGCGAGCAGTACCTATGGATGCTTGAGCGCCTGGAGCAAGCGCGGTCGGAGTCTGCGTTCACCATCGTCATGTCGCACCCCGCGTCCTACAGCCGAGGGGTTCACGGGACCAGTGACAATCCTGGCACCGACTACCAGACGGGTTACGAATTGCGTACACTGGACCCGGTATTCCGGCAGTACGGGGTTGATGCGGTAATCCAATCACACGACCATCTGGTGGAGCACTGCGTCACAGGACCTCCCGGCTGGTGGAGACAGAAGGGGGCGTTCGAGCCGGAACATCCCCAGCACTCCGCCTGGCTGGACGATCCCGCAAACCTGAACTACCTGGTGATCGGCAATTCAGGTGAGGCCAGCCGCGGGGCGCACCCCAACTGGGCTGACTGGATGGATATCCATCGCGATGACCCTGAGGCACCAGTCGGAACATTCTACTCACGGTTCTTCTACCCGTGGGTGGGATTGAGCCAGATGGCCAGCTACCTTGACCTGCGCGTGATCAAGCGCGGAGCGACCTGGGAAGCCACTTTCTCAATAGTGCGCCGGGACGACGATACAGGCGAAGTGGCTGAGTTCAATGAGTTCATTCTGACCCGTCGCGACCCCGTCGGGGGCTGAGAATCTCGAAAAGAGCGGAGCCGGATCGCCCGCGCCCGGTTTGGTAGGTGGCAGACACTTTCACGACGACCTGGAAAAAACCCGTGACCGCAGTCACTCACGCCCTATGCTCCACCAGCGCTTAGCCCTGCCGGCGCTACCCACCCCCTGGGCGCTGCCAACCTCCCTGCCCGCTGAAACCCATGAATGTTGCTTGCTCACCGATCCTCACTGGCAACTATTGCCGCCACGGAAAGCACCGGCGAAAAATCTTTCCTATGATGCTTGACAACGCTATAATATATGGTTATATTGCCAAGTAGACTATGAAAACTGTTAACGACGCCGACTACAAACGACGTGCCCAGGTTCTGAAAGCGCTCGGCCACCCCAGTCGCCTCGCCATGGTTGAGTCTCTGTTGCAGGGGGAGAAATGCGTCTGCGAACTGCAGGAGTTGGTCGGTTCGGATATGTCCACCGTCTCCAAGCACCTGTCGGTTCTGCGGAACGCAAATCTCGTGGCCGATCGCAAGGAAGGCCTCAAGGTGTATTACAGCCTGCGGATGCCGTGCGTCGCACGGTTTTTCGAATGCGTTGACGAAGTCCTCGGGAGCAAATCCGGATTCCCGAGCTGATCCGGCGACGCGGAATGCTCGCCGAGAAGGTCCTTCATATTTGCCTGTTATGCCAAACAACCACCTGCGCTGATGCCGAATGGCCTCGGCGGCCCCGGGCGAGCGGGATCGGTCTGCTCGGATACCCGGCAGATAGCTGCAGCTCCAAACACACTCGACAAGTAATCGTGGTGATCTCTGTTGTCCGATCGAGCGAAGTTCCTCGTTATCCTTGCCGTCTTCCTCGTCTGTTACTTCATTCCGCTGCAGCACCCTCGCGTTCAGAGCGCCATCTGGGACATGTTCCTGATGCTCCAGGACTACGCCCAGAAACACGTGCTCTTCTGCCTGGTGCCCGCGTTCTTCATCGCAGGCGCGATTGCCGTCTTCATCAGCCAGGCGTCAGTTCTCAAGTACTTCGGCCCCAAGGCCAATAAGGTGTTGTCGTACGGCGTCGCCTCCGTCTCGGGCACGGTGCTTGCAGTCTGCTCGTGCACGGTCTTGCCCCTGTTCGCGGGCCTGTACACGCGGGGAGCGGGTATTGGTCCGGCCACCGCCTTCCTGTACTCCGGCCCGGCGATCAACGTCCTTGCCATCATCCTCACCGCCAGGATTCTCGGCTTCGAGATGGGCATCGCCCGCGCAGTCGGTGCGGTCGTCTTTTCCATCGTGGTCGGTCTGTCGATGCACTTCCTGTTCCGCAAGGATGAGGAGAAGCGCGCCGCTGAGACCGAAGCCGCTTTCGGAGACATGGATGACGATGAGGTGCGGCCCCTTTGGCAGACGGCGGCGTATGTGGCCACAATGGTCTTCATCCTCATCTTCGCGGCGTGGGCGAAGCCTGCAGAGCAATCGGGCTTCTGGTGGGAAGTGTACAAAATACACTGGTTCATCGTGCTGCCGCTCCTGGCAATCCTGGGCCTCATGCTCTGGCGCTGGTTCTCCCGCGAGGAGATCAGCGAGTGGACCAGTGCCACCTGGGGTTTCGCCGCCCAGATCATGCCCCTGCTATTCGTGGGCGTGCTCGCCGCGGGCCTGCTTTTGGGCATGCCGGGCAGCGACAACGGGCTGATCCCCAACGAATGGGTGGCGAAGTTGGTGGGTGGAAACTCCCTGCGGGCCAATTTCTTCGCATCCATCGTGGCGGCATTCATGTATTTCGCGACCCTCACCGAAGTTCCCATTCTCCAGGGCTTGATGGGCAGCGGCATGGGCAAGGGCCCGGCACTGGCGCTTCTTCTGGCCGGCCCTGCGCTCTCATTGCCCAACATGCTGGTGATCCGCAGCGTCCTGGGAACGAAGAAGACATTAGCGTTTGTTACAATTATCGTCGTCTTGGCGACACTGACTGGAATGATTTACGGAGCCATCGCGGCATAGCCTGAAGGAGGCCTGACAATGACGATCCAGATTCTGGGCACGGGCTGCCCGAAGTGCAAGAAACTTGCCGAGAACACCGAGGCCGCTTTGAAATTGGCAGGTGTGGAAGCGCAGATCGAGAAGGTCACCAGTGTGGCCGAAATCGCGAAGTTTGGCGCGATGTTCACCCCTGCGCTGGCAATCGATGGAAAGCTCAAGGTCGCGGGGAAGGTATTGCCGCCGGAAAAGATAGCTGAGCTAATCAAGTCCAGCGAGACCTGAGAATGCGCGCGGAGAGCGTGCCAGAAAGAGAGGCTCCGATCATGTCACAGCTTGCCGACTTACGCATCGCCTGCGTGGGTAGTGGAATCATGGGAGGGTTGCTCGTCAAGCAGCTGGTGGGCGCCGGTGCCGTGCCAGCATCGAATGTCGTCTGCTCGGACAAGGACGAGGACAAGCTGGCGGCGCTGGCGGGGTCCCTTGGCGTCAGAACGACGTCCGACAATGCGGAGGCGGCCGCACTTGCGGACGTGGTCATCGTCGCCGTTCCGCCCCCAGCGGTACTGCCCGTGCTGGCCGAGGTCGCGCCGGCACTGGGTGCGGGTAAGCTCGTCATCTCCGTGGCGGCCGGGGTCACTCTGGCTGCGATGGAGCGCGCGGTCCCCGAAGGCGTACACCTGGCACGGGTTATGCCGAACACCCCCTCGCTGGTCGGCGAGGGCATGAACACCTTCGTTTGTGCGCCCGGAATGCCACAGGACCTGCGCATGGTGCTGGACGCTATGCTCGAGATCTGGGGCGAGAGCCTGGAGATCGACGAAGGTCTGCTCAATGCGTTCTGCGCGCTTCTGGCTGTGGGCCCGACCTATCTTTTCCCAATGGCGGGCCAGTTGATCGAGTCGGCGCAAGCGGCCGGGATCTCCGCGTCGGACGCCCGTGTCTGCACAGCGCAGCTTTTCGTCGGCGTCGGCGCCTTGCTTCGGGACACAGATGCCGATGTGGATGCTCTGCTCAATATGATCAGCATGCAGCCGATGGACGCAGCCGCTGTGCGAAAGCTTGTCGGCGACGCATACTGCGCGGTCAGCGGCAAGCTTGCCGACGTGCAGTCCAAGCTGTCGGGCTAGCTAACCACACGAAGGAGAATACCACATGCGCAAGACCGCAGTGAGTGCTTTGCTGTGCGCGGTAGTGCTGTTCGGCTCCGGGGCAAGCGGCGTCCTGGGCGCAGACGCGCCGGCCAAGCAGGCGCTTCCCCGGCTAATTGACCTCGGGGCCGGGGAATGCATCCCCTGCAAGAAGATGGCTCCGATCCTCGAGGCGCTGAAGACTGATTTCGCAGGACAGTTCGACGTGGAGTTCATTGATGTCTGGAAGACCCCCACTGCGGGGGAGAAGTACGATATTCGCCTCATCCCTACGCAGATCTTCTTCAGCCCAGAGGGCAAGGAACTGTTCCGCCACGAGGGCTTTTTCTCCCGCGAAGACATCCTCGCCAAGTGGCGTGACCTGGGCTTCACTTTCGCCGATGGAGCGAAGACAATCAGCCGCTGGACGCCGGCTGTTGCGGACACCCGCGCGCCGCAGGACATCTGCTACATGTGCGACGGGGACATTGATCCGCGTCTGAAGGTGACGGTGAGCACGCAGAAGGGTGACGTCAACCTGTCAGGCATGCACCATTTCTTCGTGATGATCTCATGCCTCACATCAGACGTCGCGTCCACGGAAGGCAGCGCGAAAGTCGCGGACTGGGCTACCGGCGAAATGGTTCCGGTTCAATCAGCGGTGTATCTGTATACACTCGATGAGACTACCGGCCGGCCCATCGTGAAAGCCTTCGCGCAGCGCGAAGCGGCGGCCGCACAAAGGAACGCTGAGGGCGGCAGCATCATCGGCTACGATGTTCTCAAGAGCAAGGAGTTGGCTAGCCGCTGTGGGTTTTGCGACCGCGCGGTCTATCCTGAAGACGCTGCTTTGGTGAAGGTCGGTGGGGTCTATACATGGGGCTGCTGTTCGCATTGCGCCGTGGGCGTGGCCGCGCGGACCGGCGCCGACATTGAGGTGCATGCGAAAGACCCCGTCACCGGTGAGCCGATCGTGGTCCGGACGCTCAACGGGAGCGTGGAATCGATTGAGCCTCCGACGGCTGTGGCATGGTACGGCCAGCTCACCAAGCCCGATGGTAGCCATGTGTCAGCCGGGTGCTTCCACCAGGGGTTCTTCGTGTCACCCGAGAGCCTGCAGAAGTGGTTGGACGCCAATCCGCGCGAGACGGGCGAGATGATCACCATTCACAAGGCTCTGGCGGACAAAATGGCCCTATCGCCACAACAGATCCAGAAAGCCTGCAAGATCGGGGAATGTGCCCCGAAGTAGGGGTAGGCGCGACGCCCCAGGACAGCGAGGAGATAACCGAGATGGCTGATTGCTGCAGCAAACCCACTAATGCGGTGAGTGATTGTGCCTGCTCTGGCGACAATGTGCTCATTTTCGCCTGCAGCGGCGGGTCGAATGTCGGTCAACTGACAAACGAAGCTGCGAAGAAGCTGGACCAGGAGGGCTTGGGTAAGTTCTACTGTTTGGCCGGTATTGGTGGAGACATCGAGGCGATGAAAGTGAACGCCGCGGGAGCCGACAAGATCATCGCCCTCGACGGTTGCGGTGTTGCCTGCGCGAAGATGACCCTGGAGCGTGCGGGACTGCCTATCTCCTGTTATCTGGTAGTGACTGACGAGGGGATTGAGAAAGGGCATCATTTCGAGATGTCTTGCGAGCAGTTGGACGCGATCTGCGGCCGCGTCCGGGATATCCTCCCCTGATGCTGCGGGTGGAGAGAGGTGAGGGCGGTGAGCAAGCAGTGTCTCTGTGAACCAGCGGAAGTGCTGATCGTGCCATGTGGCGGAGCGTCGAACTGTGGCCAGGCCACCAGTGAAGCGGCAGTTCAGCTCACGCGGGAGGGTGTGGGGGAGATCTTCTGCCTGGCCGGCCTGGCAGCCCACATCCCCGAAATGATTGAGACTGCCCGGCAAGCGCGACGCGTCTGTGTTGTGGACGGCTGTAGCCTGCAATGCGCGCGAAAGACTGTGGAACACGCGGGCATCACGGTCACGGATCATTTGGACCTCTCGCGCGAAGACGTCCCCAAGGCTCGCGATTTTCAGAGGGTGCAGCAGAACGTGTTGTTCACGGTCAAGCTGATGAAGCAGATGCTCAAAGAGGAGCCGAAGGGAGTTGATGAGAGATGAGCGTTGACCGGGGCAAGCGAGGCCTGCTGCTGTGCGTCTGCCAGGGTACCTGCCCTTCTTTCCACCAGATGAACGTCTTCGAGGTGCTCAACGCATTGCGGCGGGAAAAGCTCATTGACTGGGTGGGCATACACCCGCAACTCTGTGCGGATGACGGCGACACCTACCTGAAAGATCTGCTCCGCGGTGTGGATGATCTTGAGCAGTTATACGTGGCTGGTTGCGATCCAACGATGCAGAAGAAGATGTACCGTTTCGCCTTCGACGAGGCAGGCTTCGATCCGGCCAAACACAAGGGCGTGGACATCCGCAATATGACCACCGACCAGGCCATAGCCGCGATCAAGCAGCTGATCGCCGAGACCGAGGCCCAGGATGCTTGAGGAGGACGGTCAATGGCCGCGAACTGGTTCCCCACGATCGACGACGAGAAGTGTGTCCAATGCCTTCAGTGCGTCAACTTCTGCCCCCACGGGGTCTACGAAGAGCGTGACGGCTCGCCGGTTGTGGTCAAGCCGGAGGCGTGCGTAGAGTTCTGCCGAGGGTGTCAGAAGATATGTGATGCCCATGCCATTTTCTTCCCGGGAGATGTGCGTTGATTTCGAATCTGCGAGAAGCTGCCGGTACTCTGAAGAGCGTCCTTGGTCTGACATCGGAGCCTGTCGCCGTCAAGTTTCTGACTGATGCGCAGCAGGTAAGTGGCTATGAAGCCCTGCCGAACCGGCGCTATTGCCAGATGATCATGCAGGCGCGGCGAGGGCAGAAGGTCATCCTGACAGCCGAAAACATCGCCTGTCCGGCGGCCGCGGCAGCATTCGGGTTCAAGCCGCTCCCACCCAAACTCGCCTCGGGCGAGATGCTGGCCGCCTTCGGCATCTTCGGCAGCCCAGAGGCAGGGAAGGCGACCGTCGACTCAATGCGACGCCTGAAACAGGGCGAGTATGCGGCTGTGGCTCTCAGTCCGCTGGAGAAAGCCGATTACGAGCCGGACGTGGTTGTGGTCGAGGCTGCCATCGAGCAGCTCATGTGGATCGCCTTGGCCGCCCGCTACGAAACAGGGGGGAGGGCCGAGTTCACGACGGCCATTCTCCAGGCCACCTGCGAGGACACCACCGTATTGCCCTTCCTCACCGGTGAACTCAACGCAACCCTGGGCTGCTATGGATGTCGGGAAGCGACAGATATGGGGTCGGAGGAGACGGTCATCGGCTTCCCCGGTGGGCTGCTGGATGCTGTGGTTCGTGGCCTGCACGAACTTGGGCGAAAGGCGCTTCCGCGGGTTCGCGCAAAAGGCGCTTACCAGCGTCTGGCAGGCTGTGTCGTTGGAGACACCAATGAAACAACAAGGAGCGCGTCGTCCACATGAAGGGTACGCAAGTCGTAGCGTTGATTGTGGTGCTGATCGTGATTGCCGGAGTGGTTGTCGCAAAGAGCAGACGCGGAGAGCAGCCAAGCGGCCCGCCTGTCCCCGTGGAGAGCGTCGCTGCTCCGGATGCGGCGCCGCCGGCCGAGACAGAAGCCGCCGACACCGCCCCCGCCGACGAGACTGATACGGCAGCAGAAGCGAGCGCCGACACCGGTGAACAGTTGCCCAAACTGCTCGAACTGGGCTCGGTCGGCTGTAAGCCCTGCGAATACATGGCGCCGATCATTGATTCGCTCGAGAAAGAACTTGCCGGCAAGGTGTTCGTGAAATTCTACGACGTCAATGAGAACTCGGCCATCGCTGAGCAGTACCAGATCATGACTATTCCCACACAGATCTTCCTCGATGCCGAGGGCAAAGAGCTGTTCCGCCACATTGGCGTTTTCGAGAAAGAGGAGATCCTGGCGAAGCTCAAAGAACTCGGGATGCTGAAGGAGTGACCCAATGGACGGTCTCATGCAGACGCTGGAACAGGCCATGAAGGAGTCTTCATGGCTGGTGGTCCCCCTTGTATTCCTGGGGGGGGCAGCCACCGGGATGAACCCGTGCGTATACCCCACGATCCCCGTGATCATCGGCTTCATCTCGGGACAGCAGACACATACAAAGGCCCGTGGCCTGGCGCTGGCGCTGACTTTTGTGCTGGGGCTTGCCATCACCTATGTGGTCCTCGGTGTCACGGTGGGGTTCATCGGTGATGTCCTCGGCCTGTCGCGCACCGGGTGGATGTACATCGTCGCTGCGATCTGCATTGTCGTCGGCTTGAACATGGCGGGGCTGCTGCCCATCAACTTCTCCACCTGGGCCCCCGGACAGTCGAAATGGTCGGAGATGAGCGGTTTCGCCGGGGCCCTGGTTCTCGGAATGCTCTTTGGCCTGGTGGCCAGCCCCTGCGCGATGCCGATCCTCACCCTGATCCTTGCACTCATCGCCTCGAAGGGCGAGGTCGCTTACGGATCGGTGCTCATGTTCGCTTACGCCGTGGGCCACGGTCTGCCGCTCATTATCATCGGCACGGTTGCCGGCGCACTCACCAGCCTGGAGCGTTTCACCGGCTACTCCGTCATCATCCAACGCGTGGGCGGATGGCTGCTCATCGTGGTCGGAGCGTACTTTATCTGGACCGCCTGAGCCTTGATCTCGGGCGAATCACGAGAGGCCGATCCGCTTGGGTTCCTGGAAGCTGCTGTTGCTCATTGCCCTGCTGTTCTGTCTTGTCTCCGGGTTATTCGACCCGGCCGAAACGCGAGACGATGATGCAAGCTGTGGTTGTGCTTTCACACCAGGTACACTCACCCAGCCGGGGCGTCATCCCGGCGAAACTATTCACTATGTGAGGTAAAGACCCATGACACGAGTGCTGCTCACGCTGTTGATCCTTGTTGTTTCCGTCACTGTTTTCGCCGCCGATGTTCCCGTGAAGGTGTATGTTGACGGCAAGCTTCAAACCTACAGCCCTCCGGCCATACTGCGCGGAGGGTCAGTCTACGTTCCCCTGCGCGCGGGAGCGAAATCACTGGGTATCGATGTGAAGTGGATCGCGGCCAGCCAGACTGCTCAGATCTGCACGGATATTGGCTGCACGCTCATCCCGAAGAGCGATGGCATCATCGTCAATGGCAGCCTGCTTCTGCCGCTGCGGAAGATGGGCGAGGCCACCGGCGCGAAAGTCAGCTGGGACCCAGCAGAAAAGGCCGTGCGGATCAATAAGTGAGCGTTGCCTGCCGCACGCGCGGGTAGACGCCGCAAATGATCGACCTTGCTCAAGGTCACTGCGCGAGTTGGACTCGAAGGGGCTGAAGCAATACGCAGCCGGAATCCGTCGCGCGGTACAGGCACGCGGCTCGCATCCTCAAAGGGCTTGCGAACGAGACACGGCTGGCGATCCTTAACTGCCTCGCTGATGGCGAGTGCTGTGTGAGCGAACTGGCCGAACGTCTCGGTGTCGATCAGCACAGCATCTCCAGCCATCTGGCCGTACTTCGCGCGCAGGGGATTGTGAGCCAACGGCGAGATGGCATGCGTATGCGATATTGAGCGAATACCCCCTGCGCGCTCAGATTTTGCGACTGCATGGAACATGTGTGCGACAGGGGCCGAGGCCTGGCCCCTTCGAGTGACGCACGCCCCAACGGAGGCATCGATTGGGTACCGTTACTGGAACGATTCAAGCTGGCGTTTGCGGGTTCGTTACGAGCGTGACGGCCACGTCCGAAGACCAACAGCATGTGTGCTTTGAGGTGGACAGCACCTGCAGCACCATCAAGGCCCTGGCTGGCACACTGCCCGATGTGGACACGTATGCCGAAATCGGGGCAGGCTTCGATGGAGAGCTGTGGTCAGCGATCCGATCCTGGCTGAAGGGATGCTGCAGCGGGTGCGTCGTTCCTTCCGGGCTGTTCAAAGCCATGCAGATAGCCGCAGGGGTCGCCCTGCCCGTGGCTGCCGGAATGGAGTTCACCAAAGAGTGAAGGATGGCGATGTTGCTGGGCGCTCAGCCGCATAGGCCTGATATCTGCGGACAGAGTGTATTATCCAGGGACACAAGACGCATCACGAACTTGGACAAATATGACCTGATGCGCTTCTAACAAAGAGAAGGCCTGAGCGATGACGAAAGTGTTGATCGCGGTGGGCGCATGCCTGATCCTGTCTATTGCCGCAATGGCCGATCCCCAGGTTCAATTCCCAATCACCACAAATGACAACAGTGTTGACCAAGTAGGCGTTCGGATCAGGACCCGCCGGCCGTGGAAGACCCGCCAGGCACGCTGAGCGCCGAACTGTCTCCGGCCCCGTTGCCCGACGAACTGCTGCCGCGAGCCTACGCTGAGCGCCCTGAAATGCTGGCGGCGGAAGCCCAGATCGCGCGTTACGACGCCAAACAGCATCAAGCGGCTGCCGGTCTTCAACCGGAGGTGCGGGCCATCGCAAGTTACTACCTGGAGGGCACATCACTCTCCCTGAACTACGCCAACTGGTATCTCGGAGTGCGAGCGTCCCTTCCGCTGCGCGATTCCGTCGCTCCGGAGAGCCCAACGCACCCTGGACGCCGCGCCCAAGGGTTGACAATACCGCGTCATTGGTTTATCGTAGAATTACGATGAAACAGACCAACACACCGAATCCGCTCGAGTGTTGCAACCCCATCGATGGTGCAACGGATGCGCCTCAGTGGCCCAATCGGGACGATGAACTGGCGGCGCTTGCCAAGGCCCTGGCCCATCCAGCCCGCGTGCGAATTGTGCGCTACCTGCTGGCTCAGGAGGAAGGGAGCTGCATCTGCGGGGATATTTGTGAACAGGTTCCTCTCGCCCAATCAACAGTATCGCAACACTTGAAGGTGCTCAAGCGTGCGGGCCTGATCCACGGGCGCGTTGACGGACCTCGGGTCTGCTACTGCGTTGATCGCTCTCGGCTTGTAAGGATGCGGGAACTTCTGGGGGGGCTGTGATCCGGTTTTGCCCTCATTCATCGTAATTCTACGAAAGACGAAGAGATGCACCACACGAACAGTCCCCATCAGGCCCCAATGTTCACAGCGCAGGTCGCTGAGCTCGTCTTTGTCGGGGCGTCAATCGGCGCCAACTGCGAACTGTGCCTGCGGTGGCACCACAAGCACGCCAGGGAACTCGGAGTGTCCGATAGGGACATGGCGAGCGCGGTCTCCGTCGCCCAGATGGTGAAGGAGATGCCTGCCAGGCGCGTGCTCGCCCTTGCGGATCGCCTGGGAATAAGCGACGACCCGGGTGACGATGTTTCGCCATGTTGTGTCAATAGCGATGCACCGTGTTGCTGTGCGGACGATGACGAAGACGGGCTGTGCTGCGGCGATGAGACGGACGGTGCCTGACCCGCAGATGCCAATGGATCATCTCTGACAAGCTAAGCAGAGGAGGCGTGTGGTATGTTTTCACGAGCGCTGGTCGGAGTGGATTTCTCGGAGCCGTCGGCGGCGGTTCTGTCATGCCTGCCGCGTCTCGCGCCCGCAGGGCTGCGCGAAATAGTCTTGGGCCATGTGGTTTATGTAGCCAACACCCCGGGCCTGGAGACCATGCTGCAGGACTGGGCGAATCCTCAGTTGGCCAGGGAGGCCGAGAAGCTGAAGGCGGCCGGTTTCGCGGTAACAACCGACATCCGCCTGGGTGTGCCCGCAGTGGTGCTTTCCGAAATGGCGGAAGCCCATGATGTTTCGGTCATCGTAGTTGGCTCCCACGGTCGCAGCGCCCTTGGCCGTGTTCTTCTTGGTAGCGTATCCTCCGGGGTTATGCACCAGACGCACCGTCCCGTTCTCTTGATTCGGGTACAGATCTGTGAGACGGAGGCCGGCTCCAGCTGTGAGGCGCCGTGCTCCAACCTGTTCGGCCATATCTTGTTCGCCACGGATTTCTCGTACGGCAGTAAGCACGCGTTCAGCCGGCTCAAGCAGATAGTGGCCGCGACGAAAGCCAAATGCACCCTTCTGCATGTGCAGGACAAAGCCGTAATGAAGCACCAAATGGCCCGCCTGGATGAGTTCAACGCGACCGACTCGGCCCGTCTTCACGACCTCAAGAAGGAGCTGGAGGCAGTTGGCGCTGCGGGTGTTGACATCCGCATCGAACTGGGCTCTCCCGCGCGCCTGATCACTGAACACGCCGGCACGGATGATCATACTCTGGTCGTCATGAGCACCCGAGGACGCGGTGCTCTGGCCGAGGTCATGGTCGGGAGCATCGCTATGAATGTGGCCAGACTCTCTCCCATCCCGGTCCTCTTCATCCCGGCACCTGAGCAGCCCCACGCAGGCGGGAGCGACTAAGGTGTCACGCGGCAGGCGCAGTAGTCGGCGGAGGCATCTATGACCCAGCCGATGCGACTCGGACGCAGCGCCCGAGTCGCATCGAACTTGGACGCATTGCACACTGAGCGCGTCCCTGCCCGGCCGAAAGCGGGACGCACGTGGCGATCGCAAGCACAATACTGAGAGGTTCTTACGTCATGTCACCCAGCATCGTTCAGCGCCTTTCCTTCCTGGACCGGTACCTCACTCTGTGGATCTTCCTGGCCATGGGCTTCGGGGTCGCTCTCGGGTACCTGCTCCCGGACCTGGTGCATGCGGTGAACGCCGCCTCGCAGGTGGGCACCACCTCGATCCCACTCGCAATCGGCCTGATCCTTATGATGTACCCGCCCCTTGCCAAGGTGAAGTACGAAGAGCTCGGTGGGGTTTTCCGCAATGGTAAGGTCCTCGCCCTGTCTCTCGTCCAGAACTGGATCATCGGACCCGTGCTCATGTTCCTGCTGGCGATCGTTTTCCTCCGGGGATACCAGGAATACATGTATGGGCTCATCATGATCGGGCTGGCGCGCTGCATCGCCATGGTCATAGTCTGGAATGAGCTGGCGGAAGGCGACACCGAGTACTGCGCAGGCCTGGTGGCGTTCAACAGCATCTTCCAGGTCCTCTTCTTCTCTGTCTACGCGTACGTGTTCATCACAGTACTCCCGCCGCTCTTCGGCATCGAGGGAACCACTGTGTCCGTGACCATGGGCCAGATCGCCCAGAGCGTCTTCATCTACCTGGGCATCCCATTCCTGGCAGGGCTCATCACCCGGTTTGCGCTCATCAGGGCCAAGGGGCGCGAGTGGTACGAGCATCAGTTCATCCCGCGCATCAGCCCTGTCACGCTGATCGCCCTCCTGTTCACCATCGTGGTCATGTTCTCTCTCAAGGGCGAAGTCATCGTTGAGCTGCCGCTGGACGTCCTGCGCATCGCCGTCCCCTTGCTCATCTACTTCGTGGTGATGTTCCTGGTCTCGTTCTTCATGAGCATGAGAATCGGGGCAACTTACGGCCAGACGGTCACACTGTCTTTCACCGCTGCCAGCAACAATTTCGAGCTCGCCATCGCCGTGGCGGTGGCGGTCTTCACAATCTCATCCGGCGAGGCCTTCGCCGCCGTCATCGGGCCCCTGGTGGAAGTGCCGGTACTCATCGGTCTTGTCAACGTGGCCCTGTGGCTGCGGAAACGCTACTTCCCGACCGAGACCCTATCACCAAGTCTGGCCTGTGAGTAAGGAGACAGCCATGGACGACATCAAGCAAGTTGTGCGCGACAACTACGGGGAGATCGCTCGGCGGAATGCGGAGGGCCGCCGCGAGGGCATCGTGACGCGCTCCGACGCGGTTGCCATCGGCTACGACGAGACTGATCTCACGAGCGTACCGGAAGGCGCTAATATGGGGCTCGGCTGCGGGAACCCGACCGCAATCGCGGGTCTCAAGCCAGGCGAGACCGTGCTCGACCTCGGTTCCGGCGGAGGATTCGACTGCTTCCTTGCCGCGAATGCAGTCGGGCCCGAAGGCCGAGTCATCGGCGTGGACATGACAGAGGCGATGATTTGCGCCGCCCGTGCCAACGCCGAGAAGGGCGGCTACCACAACGTAGAGTTCCGCCTGGGCGAGATTGAGGCTCTGCCGGTGGACAGCAGCTCGGTGGATGTCATCATCAGCAACTGCGTCATCAACCTCGTGCCTGACAAGGCCGCGGCTTTCGCCGAGGCCTTCCGGGTGCTGAAGCCCGGCGGGAGGCTCCACGTGTCCGACATCGTGCTGGGAGGTGACGCGCCGCAGGAGATACTCGAAAGCGTTGCCGCCTACGTTAACTGCGTGGCCGGAGCCGTCAGCCGCGAGGAGTACCTGAGCAGGATGGCGGAAGCGGGGTTCGTTGACATCACCGTCGAGTGTGAGAAGGATGCCGCCAATTTGCTCAACGGCTGCTGTTCCACCGATGACGGCGAGGGCTGCTGCTGTTCTTCGTGCGATGCCCTGCCCGAAGCGCCCGAGGGGCTTGTGATATCGATTACGGTGAGCGCAACGAAACCGACTGGAAGTGAGTGATTCCGCGTGGCGCAACTGAAAGTGCTCTTCCTTTGCACCGGCAATTCCTGCCGCAGCCAGATGGCCGAAGGTTGGGCCCGGGCGCTCAAGGGCGACGTGATCGAGCCCTACTCGGCGGGTATTGAGACCCACGGGATGAACCCCAACGCAATCAAGGTGATGGCTGAAGCGGGGGTGGACATCTCCGGACAGCGATCGAAGCACGTGGACGAGCTTGACGGGATCGAGTTTGACTATGTGGTTACCGTATGCGACAACGCCCACGAGTCCTGCCCCCTGTTTCCAGGAAAGACGAAAGTGGTCCACAAGGGGTTCGACGATCCTCCGCGGCTGGCCAGAGACGCAGCCACTGAGGAGGAGGCCCTCGGCCACTACCGCCGGGTGAGGGACGAGATCCGGGAGTTCGTGGAGACCTTGCCGGACGCACTTGATGGTCCGTAGGGTCCAGCGGCCCTGGATCCGGCGAGGCATGGTATCGGCCCTGCAAGCCACCAGATGACGATTATTCCGGGACTGCTTCCGGCAGAAGCAGTCCCGCGATTGCTGCCCGGTGCCGGGCCATCCGGCACCAGATCACCTTCCCGCAATGGCCGAACAAGTGGCAGGGACGGTATTTTGAGACACTGCGAGTAGGTGGGAGAGAACACCGAGGAGACTTTCACATTCTGCCGCGTGCTGCGAAAGTTTCAAAACAGGCCGTGCTGGGGCGGCAGAAACAGGGGCTCAAGCGGCGGACGCAGATTGTGCGGAAGTCTGCCACAAGTCCAGCTGGAAGTCTCGACAGGCTTCTTTGCCGCGACGCCTGCTCCACCATTGCCTTCTCCCGATCTTGGTCTTCGTCCGGCAACGCCTTCAGTGACCACAGGTCGCGGCAGCCCACGATCCGGTGGAAGTTCTTTTCCGTCTCAAAGAGCGCCGTTGCGGTCCAGCGCAGAAGGACAATCACGGGGCGAGAGCGAACTGACGTCCAGGCTACGGCCGGTCCGACGCCGTGGGTAATCTGGACGCGTCCGCCCCACACCGTTTCGGCTGTGCACGGATCGGGAGGTCAGAAAACCGATGCGGCGCCGTCTCGCTCGACTCGTTGCCGGCAGCAACCTGACGGCCATGATCTGCTTCACGTACCTCTGCATGAGCATTGCCTGGGTGTACCTGGCAGAGTTGATCACACAAGTTTACATCGCCCCAGAGACCAGGGCGCGCTTTGCACATGCAAGCGGCATCCTCTTCGCCGTCGTGTCGACTCTGGCGATATTCCTCCTGTACGGAAGGTCCGAAAGACGCCTAAGGGCTCAGGAAGCACACTATCGCACCATTGTGGAGACCACCCGAGATGGCATTTGGCTTCTGAACCTGGACGGGATCACCACCTATGCGAACCACAGACTGGCCGAGATGCTGGGTTATGGCAGAGAAGACCTGATCGGCGAACCCATCAGTCGTTTCGTAGATCTGCAGAATGCTCCAGACCTCGTCAATTGCCTGCGAGCTGTCCCCGGCGAGTGCGTGGAAAGCTCACAGATCGAGCTGCAGCGTGCGGATGGCACCTCCTGCTGGGCAATCTTCAGTGCCGCTCCTCTTCTTGATGGGGACGGCCGAGCAGCGGGCACAATCGGCGTCGTTACAGACGTCACCGATCACAGGCGCGCCGAGAGTGCCCAACGGCTGGCGGCGGTGGGGCAGCTCGCGGCAGGCGTTTCCCACGAGTTCAACAACATTCTGGCCGGGATGCTCATGCAAGCAGAACTCCTGGCGATGCGAGACCAGTCAGGAGCCTCGGCGCGACTGGTGGAAACAGTCAGAACCGGCGCCGAGCGGGGCGGGGTGCTGTGCAAACAACTCATGACTTTCGCGCAGCCGACGAGCGCGCGGAAGGAGGAGGTTGTCGTCGAGCAAGTGATAGAGGCCGCCTTGCGGCTCACGTCCCCGCAACTGCGAGGAACGGATATCCGCGTTGAGAGGCAGTTCGCAGCAGATCCAAAGGTGGTCCACGGAGACCCCACACAACTCGAGCAGGTGTTTGCCGAGTTATTCATCAATGCGGCGCACGCCATGCCTCGGGGCGGAGTCCTGACCATCTCTACTCTAGCCAAGGATGGTCCCCAGGGGGTCCCGTGGCTGGAGGTGGCCGTGCATGACACCGGTGAGGGAATGACCCCGGACCAGGTGTCTCGCGTTTTCGAGCCTTTCTTCACCACCAAAGGGCGCCTGGGCGAAAGCGAGGTTGCGGGCTCAGGTCTGGGGTTGTCCGCCGCCCATGGCATCGTGACCGCACACGGAGGGCGGTTACACGTCAAGAGCACCCCGCGCAAGGGCTCCACCTTCACCGTTGAGCTGCCTTGCGCTGTGGCGAAGCAGACCGAGCCGGCGCCGATGCCCTTCAAACCGGAGCGGCTGTCTGGCAAGGGATGTCGGGTGCTGGTCGCCGACGATGAAGAGGAAGTGCGCAGTTCTCTCGAGCAGATTCTCACTATCGCGGGCTATGCCGTCACAACCGCCTGCGACGCGAAGGACGCACTGCGGGAATTGGAGCTCGGCGAGTTTGACATCGTGGTCACCGACCTTTTGATGCCCGGCGGCGGAGGTCGGGCGGTGCTGACCTACGTCGCGGAGCACGCCCCGGGTATTCCAGTCGTGCTGATCACCGGGAAGCTGCACGCACAAGAGGCCCAGCAGCTCGGCGAAATAGGTGCGCGTGCCTGCCTGCAGAAACCCTTCCAATTCGACGAATTGCTCCGTGTCATCGGGCAAGCTATCCCGGAAGACACTCTCTCCTGACCGTTCCTCAACACAGAAAACCCCACGCCACGCAGGACTGAATCTCCCTCCCCCCAGTCTTCAGGATGTCCCCTCGGTCGCCGGTCGGCGCTAGCACATCTCTGAATCAGGAGAACCGGAACCCCAAATGAGGGAAATCCCGATTCCAGTCCAGGTTGCGGTCATCCACAATGGACGGTGCCAGTAGGAGATCTGAGTAGCGAAAGGCATCCGTCAGATCTCAGCGACCTGCCAAGGGTGATGCAACGTGAAAGCCAAGGTGCTCGTCGTTGAGGACAACCCCGTCATCGCGCGCCTGTGGTCGAACCGTCTCTCCAAGGAGGGGTACACCGTCGAAGTGGCCGAGAACGGGCGCCTTGCTCGGGCCGCCGTGACTAAAGACCGTCCCGATGCGGTGCTTCTCGACATCATGCTCCCCGACATGGACGGCCTGTCCTTGTGTAGGGAGTGGAAGTCGGAGAGCGGGTTCCCCGAGATGGTCGTGATCTGCGTGTCGGCCTTCAGCGCGAGAAGCGATCGGGACGCCGCGCTGGCAGCCGGAGCGGACTCGTACGTCGCCAAGACGCCCGCTGCGGCCCAGCAACTGGTGAAGGAACTGAGCCTTCACCTGGCGGAGCGCATGCCCCAGCACGTCCAGGTCGGGGGGTGATCCCTTTGGCCCAAATGAACGAGAGAGTCACGCTGCTGCAGACGTTCATTGATGCGGGTGTTGTCACGCCGGAAGTGGCGCGCCAGGCTCTCGAGGAGAGCCGGAAGACGGGCCAGGGAATCATCGAGCTGCTGGTGAAAGCGGGTGCCCTCGACGAGGAGGATGCGCTGCAGCTCTCGGAGTTGCAGTCGGGAGCGCCCTATGTGCAACTGTCTAATGCCGCCATCGATCCCGAGGCCATCGCGCTCCTGCCGGAGAGCTTTTCGCGCAAGAACCACGTCGTCGCCATCGGAAAGCGCGACGGAGAAGTCACTGTCGCGATGGCCGACCCGCTCAATGTGATGCTCGTGGACGAGATCGCTCGAATCACAGGCAAGCGGGTGCAGCGCGTCCTGTCCAGAGAAGACGAGATCGCGCAGGTTCTGGATAAACACCAGACTGTGGAAGGGTCTCTTGAGGCGGCTGCCAAGCGGGTCGACGAGCGCCTGGCTGAGCTTGGGGAGACCCAGGCCGATAAGTCCGAAGTCATCGAGGACCTTGCCGAGGACGCTCCGGTTGTGGCGTTTGTCAACAGTTTGCTTGAGCGTTCCATCACCCAGCGAGCCAGCGACATCCACCTCGAGCCCGGTGAGAAGCAAGGGGTTGTCCGCTGCAGGATCGACGGCGTCCTGCAAGACTTGCTCGACATCTCCATGGCAGCATACCCGGCGGTGCTTTCACGGCTAAAGATCGTAAGCGGCATGGACATCTCAGAGCGCCGCAAGCCCCAGGATGGACGCTTCAGCACTGTAATCGACGGCCGCAGCATCGACTTTCGGGCCTCCGTCCTGCCAACGGTGCTCGGCGAAAAGATGGTCCTGCGGATTCTGGACGCCGCTAAGTCTCGCGTAGCTTTGAGCGACCTCGGGCTGTCTGACTCTGAGTTTGAGCGCCTTGAATGGGCGATCAAGCGCCCTCACGGACTGTTCATTGTCACAGGCCCCACCGGGAGCGGCAAGACCACTACTCTCTATGCCGTGCTTCAGCATCTCAATGATACGACCCAGAATATCGTGACCTGCGAGGATCCGGTGGAGTACTGTCTTGAGCGGATCAACCAGGTTCAGCTGAACCAGAAGGCGGGCCTGACTTTTGCCGCATTCCTGCGCTCGGTGCTCCGGCAAGACCCCGACGTGATCATGGTGGGCGAAATGCGCGATACCGAGACCATGGAACTGGGCATTCGCGCAGCCCTCACCGGCCACATGGTCCTCACCACCCTGCACACCAATGACGCTCCGGGTGCGGTCTCTCGCCTCCTGGACATGGGGGCAGAACCCTACCTGGTGGCGTCGGCGCTGGTCGGTGTGGTTGCCCAGCGCCTGGTGCGCCGCATCTGTGAGCATTGCGATGAGACTTACATTGCATCGGAGACGGAGCTGAAGAGAACCTTCCCCGAGCTGGCAGGACAGGAGCCCTTCATTGCACACCGGGGCAGCGGATGTCGGTTCTGTCGCGAGACTGGTTATTCCGGACGCTTACCCGTCTTCGAACTTTTCATACCATCCGACGCAGCCAGAACTCTCATCGGCAGCAGGGCGACTGCATCCGAGCTGGCCGCTCAGGCAGTCAGCGAGGGCATGACATCACTCCGTGAAGCCGCTCTGCGACGAGTGCGCGCTGGTGAGACAACTCTCGAGGAGGCTGCGCGCATTACCACGAGTACCCTTGCGACATAGCAAGTCCGCCCAAGAAGCAGGGCGAGAACTCGCCGTGCGGGGAGGTCGTAGCCGTGCAATGCCTCGTCGTCGACGACGATCCGGTTGTGCTTTCTATGGTTCGCAAGTGCCTGCAGCGCGCAGGGCACGAGCCGCTGTGTGCGGCCGAAGGGGTTGAAGCAGGCGATATCTGGGAACGTCACAGGCCGGGGTTGGTGGTTACCGACTGGGTCATGCCCCGAATGGACGGTGCTCAGCTGTGCCGGTATATCCGAAGCCGCGAGGGTGAAGCTCATACCTATATCATCATGTTGACGGCTTGCGACGGCCAGGACGAAACCAACCGCGCCCTGGCCATGGGGATCGATGACTACGTCACCAAACCGTTCTGCCTTGAGGAACTGACGTTGAGGGTGAATATCGGCGTCCGGACCATCGAGTTGCGCCAGGCGTTGGCCCGCAGAATCGCCGAACTCGAACGAGCCTTGGCGCGTGTGGAGACGCTGGAAGGGCTGCTGCCGGTCTGCTCGTACTGCAAGAGAATCCGTGATCACGACGGGCAATGGCACGACCTGCACGCATACATGGAGAAATACTCTCACACACAGTTCAGCCACGGCTATTGCAGCGACTGCATGGAACGACATGTCAGACCCCAGATGGCCCAGCTGCTAGCTAAAGCTGAGCCGGAGGCGCGAGATGAAGCCTAGGAGTGAAGCCGACGGCCACACTGTCTCAGGACAATTGGGCTGCCGGGGCTGGTCCACTCCCCTCGCACTGTTCCTCTGCCTCTGCGCGGCGGCCTGGGGGAACGCTCATGTGACGGTCCGTATTGGAGTGCTGGCCCCAGAAGGAGCGACGGCCTGCTCGCGAGCGTGGAGTGCCACCGCCGAATACCTGACCGCCACCACCACCGGCTACAGATTCGAGATTGTCCCGGTGGAGTACGACTCCATTGCTCGCATGGCACGGATGCGCCAGATAGATATGGCCATCGTAGATCCCGGTGTCGGCCAGGCAATCGCAGGGGACGTCGGCGGTGGGCGAATAGCAGTGTTCAGGCGCAATACACCTGCAGGAGCCACAGCATCCGCAGCCGGCGCCGTGGTTGTGCGGGCAGATGGGTCCGAGATACGGCACCTGCGCGATCTTCGGGGCCGTTCTTTGGCCGCCGTCCACCCGACTTCGTTACAAGGGTGGCTTGCGGTCAAACGAGAACTGAAGGCCATCGGCATTGACACGGAGCGGGATCTGCGCTCAGTGCAGTTTCTTGGGTCGTACCGCGCAGTCCTCAATGCCGTGTTGGCGGGAGCGGTTGATGCCGGCGTGGTCCGTGCCGGGGTGCTGGAATCAGCCGTCGCGGATGGGACCATTGCGCCGCACCGCCTGCGAGTTGTGGCTGGTGCAACGCAGAGCCGTCTCCCTGTCGCACTGGCAGCCAGCACCCGCGCCTACCCTGAATGGGAATTGCGGACCATCGGACACGTGTCGGACGCCCTGGCGAGGCGTGTGACTGTCTGCCTTCTGACTATGCCCGAGAATTGTACTGCGGCCGTCTCAAGTGGCGGCAGCGGCTGGACCGTTGCCGACCGCGAACAGGAGATTCTTGACTGCTGCCGCGAGCTTTCATTCGGCCCTTACTCGGACCGTGCGGTGATTACACTGCTGGACGCCTTGCGCCACGTCTGGCCGTTGGTCCTCACAGCAGTCCTGATTATCATCGCCCTGGGCGTCCGCTTATTGAGGGGGCGCGCGTTCCGGATTCGGCTGAGCTTGACCAACAACCGGCTACGGAGTCGCCTCCACTTCGAGCAGCAACTCATGGACGCCATCCCCAGTCCCGTTTTCCACAAGGACAGCCAGGGACGCTACACCGGGTGCAATCGAGCCTTCGAAGAGTTCTATGGGCTTGCCCGGTGCGACATTATTGGGAAAACGGTGTTTGACGTCGCGCCTGCTCATCTAGCTGAGAAGTGGCATGCGGCCGATATGCAGTTGTTTGAGCACCCGGGTAAACAGTGCTACGAGATGGAATTGAAGGACGCCGCCGGCAATGCCCGGAGTGTGATTTTCCACAAGGCCACCTTTGCCGATATGTCCGGTCGTGTCGCCGGGATTGTAGGGGTCATTCTGGACATCACCGCGCGCAAGGACGAGGAACGCAAGCGCGAAGCGCTGCTGGAGCAACTGCGTGAGAGCGATGCCATGCAGCGCGCGATCCTGGAAACCGCCGCCACCGCTGTGATGACGGTGAACTCACAGCGGGTGATCACCTGCATCAATGAAGCGTTCACTCGGATCACTGGCTACCGACCGGAAGACATTGTGGGCAAGAGCTGCCTCGAGCTGCATGGCGACCCCTGCTGCCGGAAGTGTGGCGTTCTCGGCGAGGGGAGTGTCGAGGCGATCAGCCAGGCTGAGTGCCAGATCGTCGCAAAGGATGGTCGAACTTTGACCATCAAGAAGAACGCCCGCAGAATGCACGACTCCTCGGGCGAAATCACGGGCGCAATTGAATCATTCGTAGACGTGACTGAGCTTGTGGCAGCGCGCGAAGATGCCCTGGCAGCAACACGGGCCAAGAGCAGCTTTCTTGCACGCATGTCCCATGAGATTCGCACGCCCATGAACGGCGTCATCGGCATGCTCGCCCTCACCCTGGATACGGAACTGACCGCTGAGCAGCGCGAGTTCCTCCAGGTCGCTCAGTCATCGGCCGAGGCCCTGCTGAGCATTCTCAACGACATCCTTGACTTGTCGAAGATCGAGGCGGGACAACTCGAGTTGGACGCAGTGGAGTTCGATCTCGGCGCGATGGTTGAGGAGCTGGTTCGTTCCCTTGCGCCCCAGGCTGTCACCAAAGGCCTCGAGCTTGCGGCCCGCGTGGGTCAGGGCATCCCGGCCGTAGTCCTCGGAGACGCTCATCGTCTCCGCCAGGTGCTCACCAACCTCGTGGGGAACGCGGTGAAGTTCACCAGCGCAGGAGAGGTGCTGGCGTCTGCAGATGTCAGCCAATGGGAGGGCGATCGATGCTGGGTCCAATTCTCGGTGCGCGATACGGGACCAGGCATCGCTCCCGAAGCTCTGGGGCGGATTTTCGAACCCTTCGAACAGGAGGAAACGTCCACCACGCGGCGCTTTGGCGGAACGGGCCTGGGCCTGGCGATATGCAAGCAGGTCGTGGAGATGATGGGCGGTGCGATCTGGGTCGAAAGCGCCGTAGGTGAGGGCAGCACGTTCACATTCCGGGTGCCCTTCCCTGTGGTCAGTGGCAAGAGCGAGACCCACACCGTGGACCAAGCGGTGCTACAGGGCATGAAGACACTTGTTGTGGACGACAATGCGACGAACCGCAGGATACTGGCGGAGTATCTCAGGGGCTGGGGCTGCGTCCCGACACTGGTGTCAAGTGCCGACCAAGCCCTCCAGGCCCTTCGGAACGCCGCAGATCGAGATCCCTACAGGCTTGCGCTGATTGACGTCCAGATGCCCGCCACGGACGGGTTCCAGCTCTGCGAGGCCATCACGAATGACGACCGCCTGTCAGACACCGTGTTGCTCCTGATTAGCTCCCTGATGCCGGGATTCTCCCAACGGGCTCGGACGGTAGGGGCTCGCGGCTATGCAATGAAGCCGGTGCGACGCGCGGACCTGCTCAATACAATCCTCACGGCGCTCGGTCTGGAAGATGCTGCAAAGTGTCAGGTCGCGCATGAGAGGCAAGCTTCATTCTCAGCCGCGCAATCCCTGCGGATCCTGGCGGCTGAAGACAATCCGGTGAACCAGCAGATACTGTTGACTGCACTGAAACGGGCTGGCCATCAGGTGACCTTGGCGCAGGATGGCGAGCAGGCCGTGGCGCTCGCGGAGACTCGGACCTTCGACATCATCCTCATGGACGTTGAAATGCCCAAGATGAGCGGTATCGAAGCCACCATCGTCTTGCGACAGAGGCACATCTGCGACCAGACGCCGATTATTGCACTCACGGCCCATGCCCTTGAACGTGACCGCGACCGGTGCATCGCGGCCGGTATGGACGGGTACCTCTCCAAGCCATTCACCCCGGCCAAGCTTGCCGCGGAGCTGGCGCGATGGACTAACAAACGCGGCGGAGATGTCGTTTCGGCCCCGGTCCAGGCGGACGCCTCGGACCCAACGGGCGATTCGCCCATCGACCTATCCATAGTCGGAGACTGGGCGCAGGACGAGGAGTTTCTGCGGGAGATGATCGGGGAGCTGCTGGCGCACAGCACGTCTGTCCTGGCAGAGCTGCCCACAGCTATCGAGGGGGGCGATGCCGAGTCCGTGCGACGGCTTGGCCATTCCCTCAAGGGCGGTGCAGCGGCCATGGGAGCTCTCGTCCTGGCGGACGCCGCCCACGAAATCGAGACCGCGGCAGCTGCAGGAGACCTGACTGCGGCTGCGGCGGCAGTGGAGAAGACGCGCGGTCACGTCGACGACTTGCGCCACTGGGCAGCCCGCAAGGGGGTTCTGATCCCTGCTCAAAGTACATAACCTGGCTGTGCACGAGCAGGAACCGAGGGGACGACGGCACCACCTTCCTGTGAAATCAGGGATCGCTGACACCGAAATAGGGGATGTCCCGATATGAACTATACCCGCTGCGCGCTATCCTTTGTCAGAGAGTACTAAGTTCGCGCCGCCAGCACGCAGGCGGTGTTGGCGGAAGGCCATGGGACACCAGGCGTCCCGATCGCGAAAGTCCTGGTTCATGGGGGCACAGACGGGGCAACGGATTACCGCTCACGCGGGCCTGTACTCCACTATACCGACAGTCGGCCGCATTGCGCTCTCACATCCAGAAACCACTCCGTCTCCTTCATGATGGGGTGACTGGGCAAGAACACGGTGAACGTCAGCGTAGTGTGGGAGCCGTTCGCATCTCAAGGACGTGAACTATGCCAGCCTGGCCGGCGCATGCTGCCGGTCCCGACACAACGGTTCGCTTGGACTGTCCCAAGCGCCGCAATCGCCGTCGGCAGTCGTGGAATGAGAGGCAACTGCAGTGTACCTAAATGGGTTGCCAGCATGACCCCGGAGGGAGAACATGGCTCACCGCATACTGGTCGTCGATGATTGCGAGGAAATGCAGGACCTGTATCGCACTGTCCTTGAAGTGCATGGCTACGAAGTCGTACAGGCCCGCGACGGGATGCAGGGGATTGCGGCCCTGAGCGAAGGTGTCCGGCCCGATGTGATCGTGCTTGACATCTCCATGCCGAAACTCACCGGGTGGGATGTACTGCGCCTCGTCCAGGAGAATCCCGATTGGCAGGACATACCGATTGTCGTGATTTCGGCCCTGGGGCAGCCCTCCAATGTTCAGCGTGGCTGGTCCTTGGGCGCCGCATCCTACCTGTACAAACCAGTGGCGGTGGACGAACTGCTCCTCATGGTCAATAGGCTGGTCTCCCTGGCTGAGACCGCCTCGATCGAACAGGCGTGACGAGGGCAGTCAGGCACGCCCAGCGGGGGTTGGGATCATGTCTGTGAGCGCGAGGCTAAATCTGGCGACAGCCCTGGTGTTCGTGGCCGCAGCGATGGCGGCAGTGGCCATGTACTTCTCCCACCTGGAAGTCGTGCGCCAATCATCTCTGTTGCGGCAGAGCGGGGAAATACAGGCCAGTCTCGAGCAGCTTGACGCCCTCACCGCGGCGTGCACGACACCAGACGACGATACTCGTCGTAAGCTCTGGCTCTCCGTTCATGCCCAGGCCCGCAGCGACCTGGAAGGTTTCCGGACTGACAGTTCCTATGCCCACGCGCTGCTGGCTGACATTGCCCGACGGCACGAACAGCTCTTCAGGCTGTTCAACGGGTCCGCCGAACATCGCTCCGGCGACGCATCCCTCTCTCCACCAGGACGGCCCACCCCCCTGGTCACCGAAATCTCCAGCGCCATTGTGAACGATGGACGCCGCCTGCGCCAGCATTACGTCACAAAGCTCCTCGATGCCGAGATCCACGCCAAACACGTGGTGCTTGGCGTACTCCTCTTTCTGATGTGGCTCAACATTGCAACAGTTCTCACCGTCAGGCAATCAGCGCTCCAGCCGATAATGGACATTCAGCGAGCGGCTGAGAAGGTTGCCGGAGGCGACATTTCCGTGCGCCTGGACAATAAGGTTCGGAACGAAGCCGGCGCCGCTGTGGAGGCCTTCAACCGCATGATCTGCGCGGTCTCCGAGCAGCACCACAGGCTATCGGACGACTTCAGGCAGGCGCTGCGGAAGAACGCAAAGCGGACAGCGGAAGTCGAAGCGGAACTCGAAGAGACACGCGATCAGCTGCAGACTCAGTCTGCCTTGCGGGCCCAAGCAGAACAGGCCGCCGCATTGCACGCCCAGCAGGTCGAGACGATTCTGAGGGTTTTTCCCGAAGTGATGTACGTGGCGGATACAGAGACCTTTGAGCTGCTCTTTGTCAATGACCGCTTCCGCAACATGCTCGCGAAAGACCCCGTGGGCGGCACCTGCTTCGTCGAACTGCACGGTCGCGAAGACCCGTGCGAGTTCTGCACCAACGCCCTCCTTCGAGAGACGGGAGGAGTATGCCAGCATGAAATCTACAACGCCAAGCTGGACCGGCATTTCATGGCAACTGACCTGCTGATACAGTGGCCCACCGGTGGGAGCTTCCGTCCAGCTCTGCTTCAGGTCTCCGTTGACAACACTTGGTCCAGAGCGGCCCAGGGGGATCGGCAGTTGGTGATCCAGGAGCTCGAACGCCGAAACAAGGAACTCGAGCGTTTCACCCGGACCGTCTGTCATGAACTCAGAGGGCCGATGGTCACTATCGCAGGATTTGCTTCGTTGCTCGAAAAGGCCTCTCATGATGGCTGCCCGCAAGACCTGCGCGAAGACGTGTCCCGCATCCGCCAGGCCGCGGAGGACGGCGCGAATATCGTTGACGAACTGATGCATCTTTCATCTGTCCGGAACCAGCCCCTGGAAGCGGCAGACGTCAGCCTGACTGAGCTCGTCAGCGAGATCCTCGATCCACTGAGCCTGGACCTGGCTCAACACGGAATCGCGCTGAGCGTGGCGCCCGACCTGCCGGACATACACATCGATCGGGGGCGCATCAGCTATATCCTGCGCAATCTCTTCGGGAGCGCAATCCAGTCGGTCCGCGGGCGGCCGGACCCACAGGTCGAGATCGGATGGAGCCAATCCGACGCCGGCGGGCCCGTGGTCTTCGTTCGCACCAACGCTACCGGGATGATCCATGCAGGGCAGGATGTCATCACTGATGAGTTCGACCAGTCCGGCACAGACGTCTGCGGGACGTCCCTGGGGCATGCCCTGGCAAAGCGGGTCATGGAAGATCTGGAAGGGTGCGTGTGGACCGAGTCGCGCAGCCCGTCCCTTGGCGTAACCGTCACAATAACACTGCCGCAGGCATCCCTTGGCGAGCAAAGCCTGGTCGCCATGGGTGGCCGCCACGCCTCCTCGCAGGCGTGAAAAGTGCGAAGGAAGCCGATGGTTGCTCACTGACCGTGAGTGGCCCCGATGGAGGCACACAGACGTGATCGCCACCGTCGCCTCACATATCTCGATACCGAATGCCGGCGCACTTTCGAGTGCCCTGGGCCTGCGGAGGGTCCTGGTTGTCGACAGCAATGCAGACCACGTGGAGTTGATCGCGCGCGCATTCCGGGGCCACTCACGAACATACAGGCTCATCTCGGCAAGCGCCGTCGCTGAAGCTCGCGTGCTCCTGGCCGCGGAGCCGGTGGACCTGATTCTCGCCGACGAAATGCTGCCGGACGGTGAGGGCATTGACCTGCTGCCGAACAATCATTCGGAGCTGAACACTCCCCTTGTCCTGATGACGGCTCATCTCGATCACTCCGCGCTCGTCACGGCCCTGAAACGTGGTGCTGTGGACTGCATCGTGAAGTCGGCTCACTCCATCGCCGCCCTGCCTGACACGGCAGACCGAATCCTGCGAGAATGGTCGCTGGTGCAGGAACAGCGACGAATGCAGGAAGCCCTTGATGTCAGCAGGCGCCGAGCATTGAGCCTCTTTGAACACAGCCCGATAGCTCTGTGGGAGGAAGACTGTTCAGCCGTCAAACAACTCATCGACGATTTGGGCGCATCTCGCGTGGACGAGTTCCGCGAGATGCTCGAGAATCAGCCCGAACTCGTGGACCGGTGCCTTTCCAGGGTCAATCTCATAGCCGTCAACCAGGCGGCCCAGGAGCTGCTGGGCGCCGAGACTACGGCTCAGGTGCGCGAGGAGTTCCGCTCACTGTTCACCGACAGCTTCCGCGAATGCTTCAAGCGCGTGCTGTCTGCTATGCAACAGAACGCAGGCAGAGTGTCCTGCGAGACCAAATTGCGCACCTTCGCCGGCGAGACCAGAGAAATCCAACTCCGATGGGCAGTCGTGCCCGGCCACGAATCGGACTATTCAAGGGTGCTTGTCAGCCTGGCAGACATCACGCAACTGCGCCAAACCCAGCGGCTGTTGGAGCAGCAGAAGACAGAACTGCAGCGTTCAAACGAAGAGCTGCAGCAATTTGCGTACATCGCCTCCCACGACCTTCAGGAACCCCTCAGGATGATCTCCAGCTACCTGCAGCTTCTCGAACGGCGCTACGGAGATCAACTGGACCAGGACGCCCGAGATTTCATCGGGTTCGCTGTTGACGGCGCGAAGAGAATGCGGCAGCTGATCACTGACCTCCTGGCATATTCGCGAGTTAGCAACCGGGGCAACTCACCAGACCTTGTGGACAGCGGAGAAGTCCTCGCAGAGGCTCTTCACGACCTGAGCCAACTCATCGCCGATACTGGAGCCAATGTCGAGTACGATCAGCTGCCCGTGCTAGTTGCGGACCGAGGACAATTGGGGCAGCTATTCCGCAATCTGTTAGCGAACGCGATGAAGTTCTGTGAGCAGGCTCCGCGAATCCAGGTGAGTGCGCAGCCGGACGGCGAAAACTGGGTAATCTCGGTGCGTGACAACGGAATCGGGATCGCACCCGAGCATGCGGAACGCATCTTCCTTATCTTTCAGCGACTCCACTCCCGCGCTAAGTATCCAGGGACCGGCATCGGCCTGGCCATCTGCAAACGGATAGTGGAGCGGCACGGAGGGCGGCTTTGGGTGGAGTCGACAGTCGGTGAGGGCTCAGTATTCCGATTCACTCTGCCGGGCGTGAGGGGGGAACAATGATGCGTGACGAGCCGGTGCCCAGGGTCCTCAAAATACTCCTCGTTGAGGACAATCCCGGCGACGTGCGCTTGACCATGGAGGCGCTGAAGGAAGCTAAATTGCTGAATGAAGTCCATGCTGTTGACGACGGCGAGAAAGCGCTGGCCTTCCTTCGGCGTGAGACGCCTTACGAGAACGCTTGCACCCCTGACCTGGTCCTGCTGGATCTCAACCTTCCGCGCATGGACGGGAAGCAGGTGCTCGCCGAGATGAAGAGCGATCCAAGCCTGCGCAGTATTCCCGTGGTCGTGCTGACCACTTCGCAGGATGCGCGGGACGTGCTGGCCACCTACAATCTCTTTGCAAATTGTTACATCGCCAAGCCGGTTGATCTCGACCAGTTCCTGACAGTCGTACGCTCCATTGAACAATTCTGGCTCGCGCTGGTTACGCTGCCGTCGCAGCGCGAGTGTGGGTAGGGTCGCATTGTGTTGGCGCAAAGAGCCTTACAAAGACTGATCTATAGCTACGCGAGCCGTTTGTGAAGGACGTGGCCGCCAATGACGCAGAAGAAAATTCGGGTGCTTCTTATTGAGGATAATCCAGGTGACGTTCGTCTCATCCGCGAGTTGCTTTGCACCGGAACCCGTCAGGCCTTCGAACTCGACGTGGTCGAGTCCCTGTCGGAAGCCACGCCTGCTGCCTTGTCGGTCTGCGACGTGGTGCTTCTTGACCTCTTCCTTCCGGATTCTGCGGGGATTCAGACCTTCACTACTCTCTTTGAACGAAGCGACTCGGTTCCGGTCATCGTACTCACGGGTCTGGGAGACGAAGAGCTTTCTCTGAGAGCGATCCAGATGGGCGCCGAGGACTACTTGCTCAAGAGCGATCTTGAGGGCTACTCCCTCGAGCGATCGATCAGGTACGCCATCGAGCGGCACCGCCTGCGCGAGTTGGCAGGGCAGCAAAGGACCGAGATCCAGACCAGCGAGCGGCGTTTCCGAACCATGGCCGACTTGCTCCCCGATATGCTGTTCGAGTGCGATCTCGAGCTGAACGTTCTGTATCTGAATCGGGCCGTCGAGAGCACGCTGGGCTTCGGTGAACAGGATCTTCGCGGCGGCCTGCACCTCAGCACCCTTCTGGGCCCTGGCCCCTTCAACCAGGTCCGCAAGCAGCTTGTCGGAGCCACCGCAGACACCCAGACCTGCGTTGGAACATATAACGTACTCTCCAAGAGCGGTGAGGCGGTCGCCTGTGAGATTCGCTCCACGACAGTAACCCTGGATGACGGCCGCCCCATCGGTTACCTGGGAGTCATCCGCGATGTAACCGAGCGCCAGAAGGCCGAAGAAGCCCAGCGTCTTGCCGCTCTCGGCCAACTCGCCGCCGGAGTCGCCCATGAGTTCAACAATATCCTTGGCGCCATGAGTGGCTGGGCGCAGCTCGCTCAGAGCGACGGACGTCCCGAGTTTTGGGAGAAGCTAGCAAGCACTGTGTCGGCGGCGACGCTGCGGGGTTCGGGCATCTGCAATGACCTACTGACCTATGCACGACCGCAGGAGCTGAAGCGTGAACCCCTTCACATTTCAGGGCCGGTGGACGCAGCCTTGTCGATGGCCACCCGGGAAATTGAGAACGCCGAGGTCTCGGTGGTCAGACGGATAGACCCCAAGCTTCCACAGGTTCTTGGCGACTGGAGCCAACTCCAGCAGGTCTTCCTCAACCTCATCATAAACGCCTGCCATGCAATGCCTGAGGGGGGAGTACTGACCGTTTCAGCAACGGAGACAGGCGGAGACGGGGAGCCAAAAGAGGTCCTGATCAAGGTCGCAGACACCGGCGTCGGCATCCCTCCCGAGAACCTGGCGAGGGTCTTCGAACCATTCTTCACCACCAAGCGTGAACTGGGGGCCGGAGGCAAGAGCGGGACGGGGCTTGGGCTGTACGTCTCGCGAGGGATCATCGAGGCTCACGGGGGAAGCCTGAGTGTCCGCAGCACGCCCGGCGTGGGGACTACCTTCGAGATTCGACTTTCGCCATACACCAAGACCGCGCCTTGCGACAGCGCAGAACCCGAAAGCAACTCGCATAGCCTGCCGGAAACGGAAGACCGCAAACTCGTGCTTGTTGCAGACGACGAAGCCGCGATCCGCGAATTCGTCAGCTATGTGTTGCGGCAGCAGGGCATGGACGTCATCGAAGCGCAGACCGCTCTGCAGGCAAGTCAAATGATCTGCGAGAAGCTGCCGGACGTGGTCATCACGGACCTGCTCATGCCGGGTGGCGGAGCAAAGTGCGTCGTGGATGCAGCGCGTAACCTGGAGCATCCGCCGGTGGTCATCGTCATCACCGGGACCGGCGCGGACTTCCTTGAAACGCGATTGAGGGAGCTCGGGCAACCGCCGTGTATACGCAAGCCCATTGCGGTTCAGGACTTGCTGTCAACGGTGGCGATGGCTATGGGCGAGGCGACTGCCGGGGTGTAGCGGCTCAGGCAGAGACGCTACGCTGATCAGCTGTCCAGAGAAGTCACGCCGCTGCGGATGGCGAACTTGATCAAGTCTGCAAGGGTGTTCGCGCCGACCTTTCGCATAATGTTCGCACGATGAGCCTCCACCGTCTTGACGCTCAGGTGGAGCGCCTCCGATGCAGTCTTGTTCGTATGTCCTTCCGCCAACAGCTGCAATACCTCCCGCTCTCGCGCGGACAGCAGTGCGAAGGCGTCATCTGGTTCTTTGGGCGTCTCGCGGAGATACCCTTCCACGACACCGCCCATCACATCTGGACTCACGTACACCTTGCCTGCCGCGACAACACTGAGAGCGTGGGACAGCTCGGCGAAGGCGCAGTCCTTCAGGACATAGCCGCTGGCACCCGCTCTCAAGGCTTCCGCGACAACATTGCGATCGGACTGCACAGACAGGATGCAGACCTTGGCGGACGGCTGATCGGATACCAACTGCCTGGTTGCCTCAATGCCGTTGAGGTCCGGCATGCAGATGTCCATGAGCACAATATCTGGTCGAAGCTCGCTGATCAATCTTACCGCCGAACGCCCGTCTCCCGCGACCCCCACAACCTCGAAGTCACGGGAGTTTTCGAGCAGCGCGCAAAGACCGTCGCGCACAATACTCTGATCTTCAACGATAACTACGCGGCTGGCCACCGGTCTATCACTCCGCCCTGCCTCATTCTGTAGCCGCGACGAGCCCTGCAAAGGGCACCCTGGATCGCTCAAACGGCCCGGCGGTCACCAGTTCTGCAACAGACTGATCAGTATGCTATCGAAATGCAGGCAGGTGTGCAAGACACAGTCCCTGCCAGACAGGCCAGGCAATAGGCCGGGCAGCCTTCCGAGCACAGCAGGATGCATTGCCGGCCGGCTGGTTCGGAACGAACCGGGGAACCTGTCTGTGAACCGAGTCAAGGTATCTCAAGAGGATTTCACGACACGC
The DNA here is from genome assembly GCA_013314775.1 of Armatimonadota bacterium. Taxonomy (NCBI): domain Bacteria; kingdom Bacillati; phylum Armatimonadota; species Armatimonadota bacterium. Next base: position 141,255 of record JABUFB010000015.1, read on the forward strand.
CGCGCATCCGCGACAGCGAGGTCTATCCGCAGCTATCGAGACATCGCGCTATCGCGGCCTGAAGCTCACTGACAGTAAATGGCTTGCCCAGGACAACGGTCCGGGGGCGCTCCAGCACTCTGCTTTCGCGCCCGCTCAGAGCCTGGGGTTGGCCCGTGCATATGATCACCGGCGTTGTGGCCCAGGCGCCATCCATGTCTGCGAGCAGATCGACGCCTTGACCGTCGGGCAACGAATTGTCGAGGATCACCAAACTTGTTGTGGCGCCTTGCAGCCTTTCGCGGGCCTCTGCAAGACTCACAACAACTTCCGGACTGAAACCGAGCGCCCGCATCAACTCAGCCGATAACTCCCGGAGCAAATCGTCATCCTCCACGATCAAAGCAGTCCGCTCCATGATTCACCCCGCATTCTGGTCGTGTAGGCGCGAACCCGGCTGTCGCTCAAACATCATCCTATCATACTGAAATCAATCCTGTTGCAAGATAGACGCACCAAGGCGCCAAGTCTCCACGCTGGAAGGTTCTCAACCAACCGCGCGCTAGCGAGCAGCGGTTGCGAGCAACGCGTTTACCGTCCGCAGCAGCGCTCTGAACTCGAAAGGTTTCTCGATCGTCCGCGCGGCCCCCAGGGAGACCACCTCATCATGCAAGGGGCGCTCCAGCCGCCCCGTCATGACAACCACCGGCGGCCTGTCTTCTCCCATGGCCGCAACATACTCCAGCACTCTGCGTCCGCCTCCACCCGGCATCATCAAGTCAGTAAGAACCAGATCGAAACGTTGCTTCTCCAGCGCAGCCGTGGCTTCCGCGGCGTCCGTAACCGCGACTGCCTCGGTACCAAGAGCAACGAACAAGCGTGTCAGCGCTTCCAGAACCGCGGGATCGTCCTCCGCCACGAGAAGGCGCCGCCCCCGGACGTCGGCGGTCATGAACTGGTCGAGAGAGTACTCGCGAGCGGCATCGGCATCCGGCCTTTCTTCACACGCAATCGGGATGCGGATGACGAAGGTAGTTCCCTCTCCGACCTCACTCGTCACATCAATCGTACCGCCATGGGCTTTGACGAGCCCGAGGGACACGGACAGTCCCAAGCCCGTTCCCGACGCACTATCCTCGCCTTGCAGGCGTTTGGTGGTGAAAAACGGATCGAAAATCCGGTGTAGGTTCTCAGGAGGAATTCCCGTCCCGGTATCGCTGATCTGTACCACTACCTCCTCGCCTCCGGCTTTATCGCTCCTATAGTCGGTGGCGAGGGTCAACGTGCCTCCGTCAGGCATGGCGTGACACGCGTTGATCACCATGTTCAGGAATACCTGTTCCATCTGCGCACGATCAACCACCACCATGCGGCGCGCGCTTGAATATTCGCGGCGCACCGTCACACCGGCATTGGACAGTTGTCTTGCGGCAAGCTGCAGGACGGCATCCAGGGTGTCCTCGAGATACGCTTTTTCGCGGCGCGGCTCATCGGGGCGCGCGAAGGCCATGAGGTTTCGTGTGATGTCAACGCCAATGCGAGTGACATGGCGCACGATCTCCGTGAGCCGCCCTTCGTCGGCCGCCCCCAGCTCCACAAGGTCGGCTGTTGAGCTGATGCTTGCCAGTAGATTGTTGAAGTCGTGGGCTACTCCGGCGGCGAGGCTGCCGATGGCCTCGAGTCTCTGTGAGACCCGCAATTGCTCTTCCAGATGCCGCCGGTGCTCTTCAGCCTCCCGCTGCTCGGTGACATCCTGCCACGTACCCACAATCCGCCGCTTCCCGGAAACGCGATCGTGAGTGACTTCACGCACGGCAGTTACGTGGCGCACCCCACCATCGGAATGAACCACGCGGAACTCCAACGTGTCACTGCTGCCCTCTCTCAAGGCCGTCTGCGTGGCGCGGTCGAAACGCTCCCAGTCCTCAGGGTGTATGTATCGGCGGTGCTCCTCGTAAGAAGGTGGAGTCGAAGAGGGGTCGATCCCGCAGATATGATAGATCTGTTCCGACCACTCTACGGTGCCTGTTTCGGGTTCAAGAGACCAGTTGCCGATCTTCGCCAGTCTTTGCGCCGCGATGAGAGACAGATCACGTTCCGCCAGCTCGGTCTCTGCTATTTTGCGCGCAAGCGCGATGCCGATAGACGGGGCCAGCCGTTCGAGTACCCCGAGACACTGGTTACTGATGCGATCGGGCCGGCGATCAGCCACATGGAGAAGCCCCACAGTCTCCGACCCGGACCGCAGCGGGATGATCGCCATTGACTCAAACCCGGCATCCGCGCAGTCACCAAGCAGCGAATTCCGGTGCTCCGCGGGGAGCGACGAGATCAGGCCACTGAGACTATTCGTCCAGAAACTGCCCGTATCGCTGAAACACCGGGCGGCTCGATCGCGTCGGCCCTGGACCACGTCGCCACAGAAACACATCAACACGGGATTTCCCGAAGCGTCTCGTAACAGCCTGCCACCAGCATCTCGTTGGCAGAAGGAATGAACGCGGATCTCGAGAGCTTCCGGGAAACCGAAAGCATCCAGATAGCAATAGCCTTCGCGCTCTCCACTTCGGATACCAACCGCATCACAGCCGGTGAAATCCCGAATCAGGCGTACAACGTTCCCGAACCACGACCGGTCCTTGTCAGGCTGGTTGATGGCCGCCAGTACATCGACAACCAACCGTTGTTCGGCCTCCGCCTCTTTCCTTGCCGTGATGTCTTCCACGATGCAGGCGAAATGGCGCGGGGCAGGGCTGTAGGCCACTGTGGCCAACCATTTGCCGGACCCGTCCAACCTTCGCTCGGTCTTGCAAGGATTCCCGGTGAGAGCGACGTTCCCAACTGTTTCGATCCACAGCGGATCGACGTCCGGGAAAACTTCTGTAATCGGCCGCCCGATCAGTTCTTCACGAGACAGATTCACCATCTCGCAGAAAGCATCGTTCGCCTCCAGCGTGACGTAATCGACCGGACGGCCTTGGGCGTCAACAATGATCTCGTGATAGGCGAAGCCCTCCAGCATCTGTTCGAAAAGCAGGCGCAGCTTCCTCTCCTGGGACGCCAGAGCGGCTTGCGCTTCCTTCAGCTGGGTGATGTCAAGGAAATTGGCCAGAGCATACTCAACTGCACCCGTTTCCGGATTGCGCAAAGCCTCCGAGTTCACGAGGATCCACCGTGTCTTCGAGTCGATGGGGTCAATCACACCCATCACCACACCGCGCACGCTTTCCCCGGTCTGCAGGGTCAACGAGGTCGGGTGGGCTCTGGGCGGGAAGGGCGAGCCGTCCTCTCTGATGGCTCGATGAAGTATGCTCGCTGCGTCTCGGCTACCCACCAACTCGCTTGTGACTCCGAGGATCTGGTGTGCAGTCTGGTTGGCTTCAACAATGCGCAGAGAACGGTCCACCAAGATGCTGCCCCCGGGCAGCGAATCGTATAGGCTGCGGTACTGCTCCAGAGCCACCTTCAACTCTGCTTCGAGAGTGCGCCGGTGCTCCTCGGTTCCGATGTTCTGCAGTGCGAAGGCCACATCCATTGCCAACTCGTCCAGCACGACGAGTTCCTGCGGCTCGGCAAAACGCTCCGCTTCCCGGGCGTACAGGGACAAGCATCCCAGCAGACGGTCGTTGGACAGCAACGGAAACGCGGCTACGGAACGGATGCCGCGCCGCACGGTCTCATCAACCCACCTGTGTGCCCCCCCATCCTCAGCGGCATCGTTGACCACAACGCGTTCACGAGAGGAAACCGCCTGGGCCACGGGATGTGAGTCAGGTTCACCCTCGGCGATCATCTCGCGCAATGAGTCCAAATATCCATCGTTGTGACCGAACCATGCGGCGGTTGTCAGACCTGCGCCGTCCCCATCTATCAGATGGACAGTGGCCAGCAGGTACCCGCCACGCTCGACACAGATCCGGCAGACTTCATCCAATACCTGCTGCTTTTCGTGAACGCGAACCACCATCTGGTTCACGTCGGACAGTGTCGACAACAAGCGGTTCAGCCGACGGGTCTCCTCTTCCGCCCGCAGCCGGTCGGAGACGTCGGTCAGCCACACGACGGTTCCAGTGAACTTGCCGCTGACGTCAAGCATGGGGGCCAGGCGGACCTCGAAGTCGCGCCGGCCACCGCGGGTCTCCAGGTTCAGCGCCAGCACCTGCTCGGCATTGCCCGAAGCCGCACGCTCGATGGCGTCCGCCGGAAGCCAGTCCACGGTCTGCCCGATGGCGGCCTCGCCGGAGTAGTCCTCACCCCGGACATGCCCCTGAAAAACCAGTTCGCCCCCTGCTTTGTTGATCGCCATGATGCGACCGTCTGGGCCGAGTAGAAAAGCCGGCGCGGGCCCGCTTGCGAACAGCGTCAGATACTTGTTTTTCTCATTGGTAAGCCGGCGGTTGGCATCCTGCAACTCTTGCAGCAGTTCGGTGCACTGCTTCGCGCTCCATTCCGAGCAAACGCCCAATTCCACTCGGTCGTAGAAGCGGTTCAAGGTATGCAGCCACGCGCTCCGCTCTGCGTCGTCTGAAGTGCCCTCGGTAATCAGATCCAGGTATGCCTGGCGGTAGTACTTGAGCAAGCCGAGGAAGAGAGTGAGAGTGACGCCCCGTGCCCTGTGTCGCTTCGCCTCCAATACGCCGAAGGCCGCCGCAGGATCGGTCTGGTAATCAACATCGGGGGAAAGCTCAACGGGGGCGCCTTCGCGCGCGATGGCTTCGACGATCGAGTGCGAAAGCTCTTGTATCGACAGCTTCCACGATTCTCGAAGGGTTGAGGTGTAACGTGTATAGTCCTGCCCCGGCGCGTAATGCAGGACTCGGTCGATCAGCCAGTCTTCCCCGCCCATGATCAGAGTGCAGAGTCCACTGGCATCCGCCATCGTGAGCCCCCGTCGTGAGAAGAAGAAGTGGATGTGGGCCGAAAAACCTGATTATCTATCCCAATAATGTATAAATGTATAGGCTACCGGTTGCGCTCTGCTCTGTCAAGCCCGGGCTCCAACTGCATGGTGCCCAGTCTAGCCGGGCAGGACTTGACGAACGCAACCGCGCCCATGGTGCCGGGGATGTGCTATCCGTCGGGTGCCTGGGCCTCCGTGAATGGCCCGTCGTCCGCGGACCACTCCACCGGGCTTGCCAAGCCCCCCGGGATGCGCCCCAGGTAGGACAGGACGCACTCCGCGACCTGTGGGACCTCAAAGGGGAACCGGACGTCGAGGCTCTCAGCCGTGCCTGGCAACCGCCTCGGGGCCGGGCCAGCAAGCCCCACCGTGGACACCGGCCCAGCCAAATGACCAGCAGTTGTCCGCCGGGCCTTCCAGCCAGTTGTGATCGGTGCAATGTTCAGGCTGCGCGGCCAAAGTGTGCCCCGCACACCGAGCCTGGCAGCCGAAATGATACTGGGCGTTCCACGAAAGCCCGGGACCACAGACTTACCACCTGGGAGGTGAACCCCGGGCCGACAGCTTCGACTGGCCGGGGATGAATTCGGCGTCCGCAACGACCGGTCCTACGCGCATGTCACCTAAGAACACCTTCAAGACAACGTCTCCTGCGCCGGTTTTCTCAGGCAAACCTGAAGGAATCCTAATCAGATGCACCGAACTCCATATCTATACCCCGTAAGCTCCACGCTGGGCCGCCGTTGTGCCATCTTGTCGCCGCACAGCAGGAGGTCGCCCGCAACTGGTGCGCACGCCCTTGCCATCCGATGAGGCCGAGTTGGTCGAGACCGCAGCAGCCTGCGACGATCGGGCCTTCTGCGCTCTGATGGACTGTCACCGCCGACCCCTTCGCATCATTGTCTCCCGCTACGCAGACAACCGTGAAGACCGCACGGACCTGGAGGCTGATGTTGTAGCCACCCTGTTGGAGGACCGCAAGCGGGCGCTGCGTGCATGGCGGCCAATTGCCCCTTTTGCTGCATATCTCACTACCATCGCCACGAGGCGCTGCTTGCGCTGGCTGCGCGCACGCCAGCGTCTTGATGCCCAGACCGTCCCGCTGTTGTACCTTCCCGGTGAGGCCAAGGAGGATGGATTCGAGCATCTAGCGGCGCTTGATGTTCAAGATCTGGATGAGTTGGCACAGTCCCGCCAGATCTACGAAGCGGTTGAGCGCGCGCTGGACACCTTGCCGGCGCCGGACCGGCTGGTGCTCCAGCTCCGTTTCGAGCAGGGGATGAACGGACCAGCCATTGCGCGCGCGCTGGGGATCCGCGACGGTGCTGCACGCAAGCGGATATTCACAGCCCTCAGGCGGCTCGCAGCGGCTCTTCGCGAGCTGTCACCAGACCTGTTCGACTAAGTTCGTTGCGTGGCGAGGTAACATTCCGTCATGAATTGGCATATTGACACTGTGTGATGTCATGGGTGATTGCTCACGGTTCGACCAACTGCTGAACGCGTCGGAGGGGGAGCTGTCTGAGCAGGATCAGGCGGCTCTGCTGGAGTACGCCCGCTCCTGCCCGGACTGCGCGGCGCGTCTGCGGGATTTGGCGCGGGCCGCCCACCTGCTATCGTCCCATGAGGCCCGAGAGCCGCAATCTGCAATCCATGCCACAGACATGGAGTTGGCTGTTTTCGCTGCGCACGGTCTCCACGGACCCAATGCCGATGCCGCTGTGGAGCACTTGGCGTCCTGTCCAGTGTGTCGGCGGGAACTGGCGGCGGTTCGCCTCGCCATTGAGCACGTGGAAGACGTAACAGGCGAAAGCGCGAACCCGGGTGGGCGTGCTTCGCGAGCAGGACTAAGGCACACGCTCTCCCTTGCATTCTCGACGCCCCGCCGGGCTACCGCGTCTATTGGGGCCGCTCTTACGTATGCAGGGATGTGCCTGTGTTTCGGTTCCGGTCTCGCACATCTTCTGCTGGCGTACGTGATCACCGGTCGCGGCTCCGGATGGGCTTCGCACTGGTGGCCGTTCAGTCTCATGCCCGGCGGCTCTCTGCGTCTGTGGACGTTTGTCGTCCTGTCGGCGGCCTTCGGTCTGGGCCTGCGCAGGTTGGCGTTGTTGCTGTGGCACCTTGGCGCACACGGGGCACCATCGACCACCCAAGGCCCGGAGACTGGATCCCGACGCGCCCGAGTATTATGGTTGCTCTTCCTGCTCATTTGCGTCGGTGCCATCGCAGCCTGGATTCTGCTCGCCCAGCGACCGTGGGAGCACGCGGGCGAACGCGCCGGGGAAGAGATTCAAGGCCCGGACGGCGCGCCCATGGTGTGGGTGCCCGCCGACACCTTCCTGATGGGCGTCACGCCGCCGCAGGCCCGGCAAGTACTCCAAGTCCTGGGCTGCGATCCCGAATATGCAGCAACCTTGCAGCCCGCAAAAAGAGTCACATTGTCCCGAGGTTTCTGGATGCACAAGTTCGAGGTCAGCCGGGGCCTCTACCGTAAGTACTGCGAGGCGACCGGAGCACCATTCCCAACGGAGCGCACCGACCCTGACGAGCATCCGATAGTGTATGTCTCCTGGCAGGATGCCTTTGCCTACTGCACTCATTTCGGCATGCGGTTGCCGACGGAGGCCCAGTGGGAACTTTCAGCCAGGAGCCCTGACGGGTTGCTGTTCCCATGGGGCGATGAATGGGACGTGATGCGGTGCTGCAACTACCACCATCGCGGCCCGGAGGGGAAGACTATGCCGGTGGACAGCCTCCCTGAAGGGCGATCATGGTGCGGGGCGCATCATCTGGTAGGCAATGTATGGGAGTTCTGTGAGGACTGGTACACGCCCGACTACCTGAAGATCTTGCCCGACGTCGATCCTCGCGGAGCGCTGAGCGGCACCCTTCGTACCTGCAAAGGCGGCGCGTGGTTCCATTTTCCCGATAACCCGTTCGGGGCTGGTCGAGGCTCTCTCGACCCCAAAGCCCGATCGTCCTTCCACGGGTTCCGCGGGGTGATTGTTCCACAGCAGTGATAGCTCCGATGCGCGCACGCCGGGGGGCATTCTTGTCGCGGCTGGTTACCGCGCCGTCATGGCGCGGGTGGAGACTTCCCCCAGGAGAGAAGTGTGACCTACCTTATCGCTCGTCGCGGCTTCACGCTCATTGAGTTGCTGGTCGTGATCGCTATCATCGCCATACTGGCGGCGATGCTCTTCCCCGTTTTCGCGAAAGCTCGTGACAAAGCCAGGCAGGCCAGTTGCAGCAGCAATCTGCGGCAGATCACCATGGGCTTCCTGATGTACGCCCAGGACTACGACGAGTCTCTGCCCAACTACAACGATGAGGACCTCTGGGCGACCTGGAGTACGTACAATATGATCGCACCATACACGAAAAACCCCCATGTGTACCAGTGCCCAAGCGCTAGCCTGGACTACGTGCATTCCTTCGTCAGTGTGGCCACCAGTTCGTACATCTACTGTTACGCGCTCTACAACAGTGCTTCGGCAATCAACAGCGGGCAGGTGTTCGCCTACCCGAAGGTCACGCCGACGCTGGCGATGGTCACGCATCCGTCGCAGAAGATTCTCCTGTGGGAGCTGACGGACGCGCATGACGGGCATAACAACAAGCCTCTGTGCCGCCGGCACTTCTCCTTCGTGGATGGCCACATGAAGTTCCTGGACACCCGGAACCTCGCACCGCGAGCCCAGGTAGTTCGCTATGATCCGAACTGGACCTGGGACGCCGCGGCAGGCATCGATTTCCCGTAGCGGGTGGGCCCACTGGCCCCGCGCCCCGGGTGGCGCATTTCTCGGAACGTTCAGACCTATCAATGCAATCCAGGCGGCGCCGATGTTAGTGCTCGTGGACGGGGTGGCGCGGCGGTGCCGGATTGGCTGGAGTTCGGGCGCTCCGCTCCCGTAAGCCCCCATCATTCATGAACGCCGTCCCGCGCTTCGAAAGGGGCCCAATCCGCCCCTGGCTGATCGGATCGCTGGTCAGGATCAGTCGGCGATCTGGTACACGTGCTGGTCGATCAGTTCCGCGACCGTGTGCCGGACCTTGGCCTGCCGGCGTTGGTCGCGAACCCAGGCCGCGAGCTTGCGGGTCAACTCGAGGTGCAGACCGGCCTGGGCGATGAGGAGCAGGCCGCCGTCAGAGGAGATTGCGCCGCCATCAAAGGCGCCGATAACCTGCTTGCCATGAAGGTTTGCGAAGGTGAGTTGGCCAACACACTGTGTCATACCGGAGAGACCTCGCGATACGCTATTCTATTGGCGTAGAAGCCCATTTCGCGATCTCTCCGGTCTTGCTTCCTCAAGATGCATGGATCATTGGGGCTAATCTGCACCAACCGGAAACTATCACAGTGCGCTTACACCCCGTGTCGCCACTGCTGTAAGCGCAACGTGATAATGTCCGGTTGGTGCAAAGTAGAAATGTCCGGTGGTAGTGTCGTCGTCGTCGCGCGGCGAACTATCCGGGATGGAACTACTCATGAGCGTAAAAGAGCGTGACTGTCTG